>JANYDI010000151.1 GCA_025363695.1 Opitutia bacterium | reverse complement strand
AAAAGTGGTAAAGTTGCACTGGTTGCCGTTATGCGCAAAATGGTAGTGTGCTTAAATTCCATGATAAAAAACAACAAACTTTACCAAGAAAATTATGAATTTTAGACTTTTACTCTTGACTATCTAGACGGTAGATCGCTTTGCGATCGAAATGCGTTTCCAAACCGGCCGTTTCGAATAGGAGCTGCTGTTTTAGGTTCAGGCAAGGAGCTAAGCCCGACGTGTGCTTTTGCACTCGAGGGCTGCAGCGACACAGCATCAACCAAAACAGCAGCTCCTATTCCTCGTCGTCGTCTAAATCCTCCCCTGCCGCCATGCCCTTTTCGTTGAGCTCAACCAGGGCTGTTTTGAGGTCTTTTTTACCCGTACCGACTTCCTCGGTGAGCGTGGCAAATTCGTGGCAAAAGGAGATCATAACCGAGATAACTTCCATGAAGACCATGGGGTCGATCTCACGGGAAGCGGAGGCCAAATTATACGCATAATAAACGGAAATTTTATCAACGTTTATCGACATATTAAAGCTCCCGACTGGCAAAATCGTACTCAGATTCAGCAGCCAGTGCGCCAGAGGATCTTTGTGTTTTATGCTCACTTCAATGGGGAGCTCAGCAAAGAACTGCAAAAAAATGGCATCATCGTCTTCGTCTTCAATCCCTGCCGCTTGCGTAAGGTCATTGATAAAGTAAGCGCTGCCCATGTAGGTTCTACTAGCGTCATCCGTGCCTAAGCCAAATACTAGACGCTCGCAGGTGCCGCCATTATCCGGTAAAATGACCTCGGCTTCAAATTCCTCTTCTTTCAAAAAGGCTTCCATTTCTCTTAAAGGTGTTAAAGGTGTTTTGTTGGAGGATTTCATAAGGTTTTAGTAGGTAAGCCGAGGCACTTGCGAAGGAAGTCATTGAGAAACCCTTCAGGGTCTTCGCCAGGAACAAGCATTTTTTCGATAATATCCAGGCTTCCCTGCACATGGCGATTTCCCTTCTCTAAGCCCATGGTTTCGAGTAGCTTATGTGCGGAAAGCGGTGGATACTCATTCGTGCCCGGCTGGAGATTTTTTTGTAAGTATTCCTCCTTGAGTGTCTCGATTAGGAATTCGATAGCAAAATTATTGCTGTTTTGCAAGCACTGATTGAAGGCAACTTGCTTTATTCTTAAGGCGTCTTCGTCTCCAGCCTTACCGATAAAACTCCCTACAGCAGGCAAAGACCCTTTTTTCAACAGCCTTGCCTTTACGGCATCCAGGTGATTTTTTTCGTTATCGCCTTGCGGCGCTCCTGTCGCTGCCTTATCTGCCACGTGGAGCGTGTATTCCCAAAAGTTTTCCTTCTTTTTATTACGCGCGTACTTGATGGTCTCGTACAAGCAGAGTCCCATCGCTGCTGCTGGGACGACGAGACCAACGCCCGTGGCACTGCTAGCGATGGCACCCATGGTGCCTATGCCTATGACACTTGCCTGTAACAAAACCGCCCCTGTGCTTGCTGTAAGCATGGATCCTAGCCCAGCAGTTCCGCTAAACAAGGCAACAAAGGCCCTAGCTCGGGTCTGTCGTTTGGCCAATAGCGTAGCTACACAGGCTAAATGTTCTAGTTTTTGCTTTTCAGCAGGATCTGTTTGGTTTTCAGCGTTATCTCTGTATTTACTTACTTCATTTAAGGCCTCCCGACGTCTTTCTAAAACTTTTTTGACGTTTTTAGCAGATTTTAGGACTTTATGAAGTTCTTCTGCCGTCTTTAGCGTGCTTCCAATACCTGCCACGGCTATTGCTCCTCCGCCTGATGCACCCGCTAAGGCATTCAATGCCTCACCCGCTCCCGCCATTACGTTAACAGCTTTACCAAACGACATCCCTGACTTAACAAAACCTAGTACTTCCTTGGTACGCTTACCACCCCACTTAAGGGCATAGTGGGTGTAACCGTGTTTTTGGGGAGCCTTGAATTGTTTTGTTTTTTTACTAACAAAAGCAGCCTTCATGACCCGTTCTTCGATGTTGGTTTGGGGCGTTTGAGGCGTTGGCTGCGGCGCTGCTGCTGCGGCAGCAGGCGGTTGAGTTGGCGTTGGAGCAGTGACTCCACGACTAATCGAAGAAGCATCAGGTTCAGGAGTCAGATTTGTTTTTGAATTTTGGCGTTCTATGCTTGAACGCGGGCTACCTGGTGAAACAGAAGAGGTCATATCCCCCTATCATTGCACATTATATTTGATAATTCAATCCCATATTTTAAAAACTTCACCCTCAGCAATAAATGTTCTTGAACCCTACTGAAGGGTATGACACACTACCGGTAGAGAATCTCTATTATGGCTGGTTTAGGAAATGTTTTGTTTATTGGACTTGGGTTGCTGCTGCTTGCTTTGGCTGCGGTGGTGTTTTCGTTTTTTAGTGTTTGGCTTCGAGCGCTCCTTTCAGGGGCTCCGGTGGGTATCCCGACTTTGATAGCGATGCGTTTACGCGGGGTTCCGCACTCGATTATCGTCGACTCGCGCATTACGGCCGCTAAGGCAGGCGTATTGCTGGAGTCCGACCGTTTTGAGGCGCACTACCTGGCTGGAGGCGACGTTGTGGCCACCACGCAGGCGATGATTGCAGCCCTGAAGGCGGGCATTGGCCTGAGCTGGGACCGGGCTTGTGCGATTGATTTGGCTACCAAGGGCACCAAAAAAACCGTCACCCAGGCGGTCAATACTTCCGTGACGCCCGTGGTGATTGATTGCCCAAATCCGCAGTCCGGACGCACGACCATTGACGGCGTGGCCAAGGACGGCATTCAAGTCAAAGTCAAGGCTCGCGTCACGGTACGTACAAACTTGGACCGCTTTGTCGGCGGAGCTCAGGAAGAAACCATCATTGCCCGTGTAGGCGAAGGCATCGTCACCACCATCGGGACCGCCGAAAGCTACAAGTTTGTACTCGAAAACCCCGATCGCATCTCCAAAGTTGTTTTAGCCCGAGGCTTAGATGTTGGGACGGCTTACGAAATCCTCTCCATCGACATTGCCGACGTCGATGTCGGTGAAAACATCGGTGCCCAACTCCAAGAAGCCCAAGCCGAAGCCAACAAAAACATGGCTCAGGCCCAAGCGGAAATCCGCCGAGCAGCCGCCGTTGCTCTAGAACAAGAAATGAAGGCGAAAGTCCAAGAAATGAAGGCCAAGGTCGTCGAGGCCGAAGCCCAGGTCCCCCTCGCCTTTGCCCACTCGCTGATGTCCCAAAAAATGAGCTCCATGGACTATTATCGCATGAAAAATATGGAGGCCGATACCGCCATGCGTTCCTCCATCGCCGGCGAACCCGAAGAAGCTAACCCGTCGTAGGAGGAAGGAAGGAGGGAAGGGCCAAGGGGAGCTTGCTCCCCTTGTATCCCCTTTCCGATAGCGATTTTCTAAAATGCTAGCGCATTTTAGGAAAATCGCTATCGGGGTAGGTGATACAAGGCACCCCACAGATCGCTTCGCGATCAAAGCTATGAAGTTTATTTTTATAATCATTTTTTTGGTATCTTTTATCAGGGCGCTTAGGAAAAAAGCAAAGTCCGATGCCTTTCCCCGGGACACACGGGATCCTCAACAAACTGAGTTTGAAGCCGCACGCCAACTCGTAGAACAAAAACGCAAGGCCAACACTGCTGCACTCAAGCCCGCTGCAATCCAAGAAGCCGCCCGCCCCGACCCCCTAGAAGCCCAACGTCAGGAAATCCGCCGCTTACAAGCCAAGGCCCAAGAACTGAAAGCCAAGGCCGCCACCCTCCCCCAGGCTCCCTGCCTTCCCAAAAGCCCCAGCACGGCGGTGCTCCTACGCCAGGCGCTAAAGAAGCCTCAGCAAGTAAGGGTGCTGCTGATGGAGATTTTTAAAGGGCCAAGGGGCACTCGTGCCCCTTAGGATCCCCTTTCCGATAGCGATTTACTAAAATGCTAGCGCATTTTAGGTAAATCGTTATCGGGGAGGGTGATACTAAGCCCCCCACAGATCGCTTCGCGATCGAATCTAATCACTATAATTACTTATCAAAACCACAAAATGAGAGCCCTGAAGGGGCGAATGCTTGTCAGCCCAGGGCTTTAGCCCTGGGTTTACGGGTAAAAAACAAACTAGAGCCCTACAGGGGCGACTCATTAAAATGTATCAAATTTATCTAAAAATCAACTATGGGCAATATATCAGGTTTAATGAATCGCCCCTGTAGGGCTCTAAATCTTTTTTCCATGCCAAACCCAGGGCTAAAGCCCTGGGCTGACAAGCATTCGCCCCTTCAGGGCTCTCATTTTGTGGTTTTAATAAATAAAACAAATCCTTATATTCGATCGCGAAGCGATCCGGATGGGCCTTAGTATATGCTTCTCGATGGCGATTTATTAAAATATGTAATATTTTAATAAATCGCCATCGAAAGGGGATCCTAAGGGGCGCAAGCGCCCCTTAGCCCTTTAACTTTTTACCATGCTAGACGATTTGATAAACCTACGCCATGCGGACCCGCATAGAGTCCTGGGGGCGCACGCCTATGGGAATGGGGTGCGGGTGCGGGCGTTTTTTGCAGAGGCGGAAATGTGTTGCTTGCTGGAGCCGGGGGGGACCGTGCATGCGATGAGCAGGATGCATCCTGCGGGGGTATTTGAGGTGTTCTTGGAGGGCCGAGGGCTCCCGCTTGTGTATCGGTTTGAGCTGCAACAGCAGGGCCATACGTGGGTTACAGAGGACCCGTATCGCTTTTGGCCTACGGTGACTCCGGACGACCTGCTCTGGTTTAGCGAGGGAAACCACCACCGCATATACAGCGTTTTGGGAGCCCACAAACGCGTGTGCGAGGGGATCGAGGGCATTGGCTTTGCGGTCTGGGCGCCGCAGGCACGGCGAGTATCCGTGGTGGGGGACTTTAATACCTGGGATGGCCGCAGGCACCTGATGCGCTCGCTAGGGGCTTCGGGCGTTTGGGAGCTTTTTATCCCGGGCGTGCAAGCGGGAGCGCTGTATAAGTACGAGCTCGACCACCAAGGGCACATGTTCCTCAAAAGCGACCCCTATGCCACGTATTGTCAAGGAGCGCCTGGACATGCCTCGGTGGTGCATTCCGTAGAAGGGTATGCTTGGGGAGATGCCGATTGGATGGCCCAACGTGCTGATACTATCGATAAACCTATTGCGATCTATGAGCTGCATTTTGGCTCCTGGCGCCATAGGCCTGACAAGCGCCCCCTGACGTATCGTGAAATGGCCGCTGAATTAGTGCCTTATATCCAGCAAATGGGCTTCACGCATGTGGAGTTTTTACCGCTTAACGAGCATCCCTTCGAAGGCTCTTGGGGTTATCAGGTTACAGGGTTTTTTGCGCCTACCCATCGCTACGGAACGCCTCAGGACTTTATGTTCCTGGTGGATACGTTACACCAAAACGGCATTGGGGTTATTCTGGACTGGGTACCCGGGCATTTCCCTAAAGACAGTTTCGCCCTGGCTCAGTTTGATGGCACGCACCTGTACGAACACGAGGACCCGCGCCAAGGTACGCATCAGGAATGGGGCACTCTTGTGTTTAATTATGGCCGCCACGAGGTCAAGGCTTTTCTGACGGCCTCTGCGCTGGCTTTGTTTGACCGTTATCACATCGATGGCCTGCGTGTAGATGCGGTGGCTTCAATGATATATCTTGATTATGCGCGGGACTCCGATGCCTGGGTGCCCAACCCCTATGGCGGCAAGGAAAACCTCGAGGCCCTGGCGTTTTTGAAGCACGTCAATGGCCTTGTGCAACATTATTACCCGGGAACCCTGATGATTGCCGAGGAGTCGACTTCCTGGAACGGCGTGTGTCGCTCCACGCAGGAAGGCGGCTTAGGATTTGACCTTAAATGGAACATGGGCTGGATGCACGATATCCTGAGCTACTTCAAAAAAGACCCGATTTATCGCCAATGGTTCCATAACCAGCTCACTTTTGGCATGCTTTATCACTACAGTGAGCAGTTTATGCAGACCTTTTCGCACGATGAAGTCGTCCATGGCAAAGGCTCCTTACTGGGAAAAATGTCCGGGGCTGATATTTTGCAAAAGGCACAAACCCTGAGAGCCCTCTACGTGTATTTTTGGCTTTGGCCCGGCAAAAAAACCCTCTTCATGGGCTCCGAATGGGGCCAGGTGGCTGAGTGGGACCATAACCGCAGCCTCGATTGGCACCTACTAGAGCACCCGCATCATGCCGGAATTCAGCGTCTCGTTGCCGACCTGAACCGCCTCTATACCCAAACCCCCGCGCTTTTTGCCCACGAGGGAGATCCCCGCAACGTTGCCTGGGTCAACTGTCATGATTCCCAAAACAGCGTGATCAGCTTTTTGCGCTTCGGGGCCGGCGAAATCTTTTTGTATATCGGGAACTTCACGCCCGTAACACGATCGCATTACCGCGTCGGCGTCCCCCAAAGCGGCTACTGGCAAGAATGCTTCAACTCCGACGCCAGTATCTATGCCGGTTGTGGCCTGGGCAACCTAGGCGGTCTAACAAGCCTGGACCGCTCCTGGGACGACCAACCCGCGTGCTTGGAGATGACTTTGCCAGGGCTGTCGAGCTTGGTGTTTAAGTGGAAGAAGGGCTAAGGGGCGCTTGCGCCCC
>JANYDI010000149.1 GCA_025363695.1 Opitutia bacterium | reverse complement strand
GGGGCGCAAGCGCCCCTTAGTCCCTTAGCTCCTTCCTTCTATCAGCATCCAAGGGACCAAGCCCAAGAGCAGACTGGCCAGGGCCATGAGGAAAAGGAGGGTCTTTAATGGGCGATCGGAAATGGCAATGGCTGGGGCAATCCCGCTAAACCACTGAGTACGCACCCAAGACAGGTAGTAATAGACGGAAAAAACTACAGCCAATACGGCAACAGCGACCAGCAAATACAGCCGCGCTTGGAGCGCAGCAATAAAGATGAGCGTTTTGGTCGTGAAGCCGACCAAGGGGGGGATGCCGCACAAGGAGGCCAGCCCCAGTGTAAGCACACTGGCCATGAAGGGGGACAGCGGCTGGGTCGCTTCGGGTTTTCTGTTTTGGAGCGCTCCAAAAACGCAAAAAGAGCCCAGCAAATACGCGTACAGGTAGGGGATGAGCAGCGTGAGGGCCTTGGTTTGGTAAAAGGCGGCTAAAAACCCGAGCATCAGGTAGCCGGCATGCACTACGCCGCTTAGACCCATGAGCTTGTTTGGGTGCTTTTGTGTGAGTGCGGAAAAACTACCAAATAGGAGCGTAAGAATGGTCAGGATACTGATAATCGGGAGCAATAGGGGCGCCAAGGGGGCCAGCGGTCCTGGGGCAAAAAAGAGGCGAATCAGGACAAAAAACCCTGCTGCCTTGGAGGCCACGGCTAAAAAAGCTGCTGTAGGAGCAGGCGCGCCGCTGTAGACGTCTGGGATCCAGCTTTGGAAGGGGAAAAATCCGATTTTAAAAAAAAGCCCCACAAGTAGCAGAAGTACTCCTGCTTGAACCAAGGGTAAATCGGCATTTTTTTCCAAAAACATCCTAAGTCCCTCAAAGCTTAAAGGGTCACCATGCGTATTGTATCCATAAAGTAAAACGATACCAAAGAGCATCAAGGCTGTGCTTAAACCCGCTAGGATCAGATACTTAAGGCCCGATTCCAAGCTACTAGGGGAGGTTTTTTCGAAGGCAATGAGCACAATAAAGCTGATACTGGCCAGCTCCAGGGCAACAAAAAAGAGCACAAAATGTTGCGCTTGCGTCAAGAGCATCAGAGCCGCCGTAGCCACGTAGGTAAGGTAGACATACTCCATGGCTCTTGCTTTGCCGCGCCACAAAAAACAGGTCAAAACGCCGCAACAAGCCAAAAAGAGGCGCATAGGCCGGCTCCAGGCATCCTGTAAAAGCGTATCAGAAAAAAAACTGCCTTCAGGGCCTGCTTGGCTCCAGAAAAGCAACAGTATCAGCAGTCCGCCTGCAAGCAAGGCGCCACTGAGGATTTTTGCCTGATATTTTTTGTCTAAAAACAAGCCTGCCATGAGGGCCAAAAGACCCGTGCCGGCAAAGCCGAGTTCTGCCCACAAGAGCGACCACTGATTACTTTCGATCCATTGTGCAAGCATAGGTTAAATAGGTACACAGCGTTTTTGGGAAAATCCCTACCGAAACGAGGGCTGTCAGGAGTAAAAAGGCGGGAAGGCGCTCCCAAAAGTACAAGTCTTTGAAATGCTTAGGGGTACTTTGCGGACCAAAAAAGATCCGAGCCACGGCCGTGAGGCCGTAAGTAGCGCTGATCACGATACCAAAAACGGCTCCCACGCTTGCCCAGGGATGATTTTGCCATAAAGCGCTAAAGAGGGCCAGCTCTCCCCAAAAGCCGGCAAAGCCCGGTAAGCCAATGCTGGCCAAAGTCGCCACGACAAACAGGGAACATAGCCAGGGCATGGAGGCCGCCAAGCCGCCCATGTGGACAAAAGCGTAGCTGCCGCAGCGTTTTTTGAGGCACTCCGCTAATAAGAAGAGCAAAGCCACGCTGAGGCCGTGTCCAAAAAGCATTAAAATGGCGCCCGTGGTCCCCAGGCACGAAAAACACGTCAGCCCCAAAAAGGCGTAGCCCATGTGCATTACAGAACTGTAGGCAATCATTTTTTTAAGGTCCTGCTGGGCCAGCGTGACCAGGCCAATAATCAGAATATTGCCCAGCGCCAGAGCTATCATCCAGGAATTCCAAGCGAGGGCTCCCTGGGGTAAAAGCGGATACGCCACCTGAATGAGGCCCAGGAGTCCAAACTTTTTCAATACCCCCGCATGCAGCATGGCCGTAGCGGTGGGCATCGTTGTGTAAGCTCGAGGAGCCCAGCTATGAAACGGAAACAACGAAACTAAGATCCCCAAACCTAGCGCCAAAAGCCCAAAAAGAGGCGTCTGGGCATCGGATGATTTAAGAGCCGATCGCAAGGTAATTAAGTCGAAAGAGGGCGCTTCCATTTGGACGTATAGGATGATAAACCCTACAAGCGTCAGCAGGGCTCCCGCTGACAGATATATAGTAACATCCATGGCCACCAGCTTACGCCAATGCCCGCCCCAAAGGCCGATCATGAGAAAGGTGGTCAAGAGGGCTAGTTCGTGGAAAAAATAGAAGAAAAAAAGATCTACTGAGCAAAAAACCCCCATAAGCCCCCCGTGCATAATCAGTAAAAGCACTAGGTAGCCTTTGAGGCGCGGCACAGAGGAAAAGCAGGCCTGCATCCCTGCCGCCAACCCAACAATGCCCGCCATTAGGTATAAAGGAAACGTGATTCCGTTGACTCCTAGCGTCAAGTGTATCCCCCACGATTGCAGCCCCGTGTCCCAGGACTGCAAAAACGTGTAGGCCCCAGAGCTCAAGGCTTCTCCGTAACCGGAGACCCAAAACGCCATGAGCGCAGGAGCTGTAAAGCCGACAAGCCCCAAAAAGCGTATCGCTCGCTTGGATGCACCCGGGAGCATGAGCAAAAGGGCTGCGATGAGCCACGGCGCTACAATGCTGACAAGAAGAGGATTGATCATGGAAAAGTTATGCTAAAAGTAGTTTAAAGGGCTAAGGGGCGCTTGCGCCCCTTAGGATCCCCTTCCGATAGCGATTTATTAAAATGCGATGCATTTTAAGTAAATCGCTATCGGGAAAAATATACTAAGCCCCCTCCAGATTCCTTCGGAATCGGCCATTTGTTCATTGAAGGCTGATCGCGAAGCGATCTGTGGGGCGCCTTGTATGTCCTATCCCGATGGGCGATTTTTAAAAATGCATCGCATTTTTGAAAATCGCCCATCGGAAAGGGGATCCAAGGGGAGCTTGCTCCCCTTGGCCCTTTTTTAAAAAATTCTTAATATCAAAAGCAATGCGACGCCCAGAAGCGTCCAGTAGGCGTAAGTATTCAGGCTTGCAGTACTTGCGGTTTTTACCCAGGTGCCTATGTGCCGCACGATGATGGTGCTGCCGCGTACGACAATGCCGCCCAAAACAACAGACTCGAGGATATGCAACACGTTGCACAGGAAGGTTTTAGGTCGGATGAGGCAAGCATCATAAAGGGCGTCAGCGTTGGGAAGCGCTCTGAGTAGGCGCGGAAAGGGTTCCTTGCTGAGCTGTGTTAAAAGACCTTCGCGGTAGTAATACAGGCCTCCAAGCGCCAGACCGCTCATCCAGGAAAGATTAGGCAAGAGCTGCAATCCAAAAAAATTCCAGGGGCCATGGGTTGATTTAAGCTCATGATGCAGGCGCAAAATGTCAACATCAAAGAGGCCAGAAAGGTTCCCGGGTAAGAGGTAGCGAAACCCTACAAACGTTGCGTACAGCGTCAGCACGCACAGGGGCAAGAGCATAACCCAAGTGGCTTCTTGGGCTTTTTGAGCCTTTGAGCTGCGAGGCAGTCCCAAAAAAGCAAGCACAAACAGGCGCGTGACGTAAAGCGCCGTCACCATACCGCTGAGCCAAAGAAGGCCATAAATCCACGGTTGCTTCAGCCAAGCAGCCTCGAGAATGAGGTGTTTGCTGGCGCCTCCGGAGGATACCAAAAGGTCCCCAAAACCTGCGCCCATGAGTGCCACAGCGCCCATCAGAAAACAGGCTGTCGTGAAAGGCATCCTACGCCGCAAGCCGCCCAGATTAAACAGGTTTTGCTCGTGTTGTGTTTGGGCAATGACGGCTCCAGCGCCCAAAAACAAAAGAGCCTTGAAAAACGCATGGGTACTGAGGTGCATGAGGGCCAGACCCGAATAACCCAGACCAAAAGCTGTCGCCATGGTGCCCAGTTGCGACAAGGTAGAGTAGGCCAAAACACGCTTAATATCGCTTTGTGTGAGCGCACAAAGGCCTGCGTACAGAGCCATGAAGGCGCCTAATGTAGTGATTAGCAGCAGTACAGATTCCGGAAAAAGACACTCAATGCGGCACAAAAAGTAAATCCCAGCAGCTACCATTGTTGCAGCATGGATCAAGGCAGAAACGGGAGTAGGGCCCGCCATGGCATCAGGAAGCCACACTTGGAGCGGAAACTGCGCGGATTTCCCAATAAATCCGCACATCAACAGCAAGGCTAGCCCTGCAGATAGGGGCCCCAGCGGCGCCACTTGCTGCAATTGTTGCAGATTTGTTGTCCCGTATTTCCAAAAACACCCAATAATCCCCAGTAAAAACCCCCAGTCACCGATGCGATTGACAATGAAGGCTTTTTTGGAGGCCGAAGCTGCCTCGGGCGTTTCCCAATAGTGTGCAATCAATAAATACGATCCTAGGCCCACAAGTTCCCAAAAAACAAAGAGCATAAACAAGTTGCTGGCCAAAACGATCCCCAGCATGGCAAAAAGAAAGAGGGAAATCTCAGCAAAATAGCGTCCTCGAGCGGCATCGTGCTGCATATAAGAGAGGCTAAAAAACTGGATCCAAAAACCCAAAAATGTAACAATAAATAACATCAATAGGGCTTGAGGTGTGATCCAGTAGCCAATATTTATTGTTAGATTTCCGAGCGTCAGCCACGGTATTTCTTGGCTGATACTTAAGTTTGGCGTCGTTTGGAGTACCCAAAAAACCAGTATCAACGCCAACGCATTCGCCGCCAAAGACACAGAAGCTGCCAAGCGAGGCCGTTTGAGCGCAAACAAGACAATCAGCACCGCAGCGGCA
>JANYDI010000128.1 GCA_025363695.1 Opitutia bacterium | reverse complement strand
GGGATCCAAGGGGAGCTAGCTCCCCTTGGCCCCTTAAAGAAAATAATTCATTCCCAGGTGAATACTTTGCAGCACCTGGCCGCCGTCTACAAACTCCTTGAGGACATCGTAGCCGCAGGTGAGCGTCACATGCTCGCTGTACTTGTAGCCCACACCGACGCCCAGGGCGCCGCATACGGCATTAGAGTTGAGGTTGGGAACCTCCATGCCAGGAAAGGAGACGCTACGGTTCTTGATATCGATACCTAGCCCGACGCCTACATAGGGCATCCAACGCTCGTGGAGAGGAATATCGAGGTAAACGTAGCTAAGGTCCGTAACGACCCGTTCTTTGGAGTCGAGGTTGTGCGTGACGGAATCTATGGTAAGCTTATGGCTTTTAAGCCAGTAAAAGCCCAGCTTGTTTTCAAAGCGCAGCATTTTGTGCGCGTAACCAAAGCCCAAATCACCGCCAAAGCCGCGACTATTGTCGGAAAAGGTCCAAGACGGCACCACGTTATTGAGGGTATCATCCTGGCCGGCAAAGCCTATATCCGCAGCAGCCCCCAAGTAGAAGCCGCGACGCTCCTCCAAGGAAGACCAATCGATGCCACCCAAAAGACGGGAGCCCAAGCTCAGGACTAAAAATAAAAATAGAAAACGACGCATCATGGTGTTCAGGACTCAATCAAAAAGACCGCACTGACGAGCAGTGCGGTTGACTTTAGGAAGTAAGGACTATATGTCGACTTTGAATTGGAGACCCAAGACAAAGGAGTGCAGAAGCATATTATTCCACTCTAGGTCTGAATTACCAAACGCGAGTTTTGGACCCCAGGAGAAATTATACGCTGTGGTCAAGGCAATCTTTTCGTTCATGTTGAACGTCAGACCGGCGATGAGCTTCCAAGCGAACTGGGTAAACTTGCGACCCATGTCGTTGATTTCAAGACCAGGAATGACAATAGGCTCGTACTGGTTGTTTGCCACACCCAAGCCTACGCCCAAGTTGAGGTCAAACATGTCGTTGAGCATCATGTCGTAGAGCAGGTTCATGGTCCATGTTTGGAAGCCCTGCAGCCCAGAGTTGGCCTCTTCAACTTTGCCGGTACCATCGGTAAAGCTCTTTATCTTGGCCTTGGTGCCATGAAATTCACCTTCTAGGCGCCAGTCGGACATACCGAATATGCCGGCCACACCTACCGCAAGACCGAAACCGTACGAGCAGTTGTGGTCAACGGTGAGCGTCGCATCGGAGATGGCCCCACCCGTAACTTCTTGATTTTGGATGGCACCTACGCTGCCTTGAGGGCGAACATAGACGTAACTGCGTTCGTCGTGGCTCTTACCGAGCTCTAACTTAGCGAAAGCGTTGCTAGTAGCTAAACCTAACGCAAGGACTGAGAGAGTAACTTTGAGTAGTTGTTTCATATCGAATGGGAGTTTGTTTTTAGGGATATTAAGCTTCCTTAAAAAGGGTATAAGGAAAAGATAATGAGCTATTTTTTATCTAAAGAGAGACCGTTGTCAAGCTTTTTCAGAAAAGTATATGTAAAAAAAACGACAGACCCGAAAATCTGCCGTCTTTTTTAAGCATCGGAAGCGAAGTCCGTAACCACTACTATTACATGTGGAAACGTACACCTACGCAGATGGAGTGCAGCAAGGAGCGGTTGAAGCCTGCTTCAACGCCCTTGATGTCAAAGCCAGGAATGTACTGGAAGCCGTATTTGGCAACGAGGTCGACTTGTTCAGTCGCATGCCAAGCAAGACCGAGGTCCAAGCCCCAAGTGAACAGCGTCTTTGAGAATTTATCCGCGTTCACACCGTGGTCTGCCAAAGCAATAGCGCCTACGCGTACGCTTGCAGCACCCAAGCCCAAACCAAAGAAGGCATCCAAGTCTTCAGACAAAGCCATGTCGTAGTAGCCCTTGATCATGTAAGAGAAGTACTCGCGACGGTAATCAGGAGACTTAACATCAGCTACCGTATTGTCGGCTGCAGCAGCAGCTAGGGTGGTCACCTGGAAGTCATTGGAGTTTGCGCGGTTGTAGGAAAAGTTAAGCCCTACGCGGAAACTGTCTTGAGTCATACCGATTTCAGCTTGACCCCCGAAAAGAGCCTTGTGCTTGGCTTCGATTTCAGTTTCTGTTGCGGGTACAGCCGTACCGGTAATCGTGTTGCGGGAGTGTAGTCCTACGTCAGCCAAAGCTTCGAAGTAGAAAGACTCACGTCCAAGGTGGCTAGAAGAATCATCGTCCTTCTTAGCGGAAGCCGTTGTGAGTGCTGTAAGAGCCAAAATGGCGGAAAGGTATTTGAGTAGATTTTTCATAGTTGAGTTTTCGATTTGTTAATTTAGTTTTTTGGTAGTTTTCTCACTTCTATTCAAGAGTAATAGAAGTAATATAAAGCGACATTTTTATGACCCGGGATACCCTTGTCAAGCATTTTCTAGAGAAATAATGTTTTGATAACCCAGGAATTTTCTGTGTACAGGCTTTATTACAGGTGGAAACGCACACCCAAGCAGATAGAGTTCAGCAGGGAGCGGTCAAAGCTTGCGTCAACGCCTTTGATGTCAAAGCCAGGAATATACTGGAAAGCGTACTTCGCAACGAGGTCCACGCGTTTGGCCACATGCCAAGCAAGACCAACATCCAAGCCCCAAGTGAACAGCGTCTTTGAGAAGTAACCTGTGCTCACACCGTAGTCTGCCAATTCGATAGCCCCTACGCGTGCACTTGTAACACCCAAGCCCAACCCAACGAAGGCATCCAATTTTTCACACAAAGCTAGGTCGTAGTAGCCCTTAACCATGCAAGAGAGGTACTCACGGTAGTAGTTAGGATAGCCCACAGTGTGCATCACATTGCTAATCTCAGCAGGAGTCACGGTGGTCACGCGGACAGACTCGGCGTATGCGTGGCTGTAAGAGAAATTAAGCCCTAAGCGGAAACTCCCTAGAGTCCTACCGACTTCAACTTGACCACTGCGAGGAGCCTGGGTGTAGGCGTCGAGTAGCGTTCCTGCCGTTACAGCGGGACCTGTGATGGTGTTACGGGAACCTGCTCCTCCCATGCCAGCCAAGGCTTCGAAGTAAAAGGACTCACGTCCAGAGTGGCCAGAAGCCTTATCGTCAGAAATAGCATCGTCCGTCTTAGCGGAAGCCGTTGTCAGCGCTGTAAGGGCCAAAATGGCGGAAAGGTATTTGAGTAGATTTTTCATAAGTTTTTCTAATTTGTTAAGCTAAGAGCCTGTCTTCACAGTTTTCTCACTTCCTTTCAGGAGTAATAGAAGTAATATGAGGTGACATTACTAGGGTCGAGGCTATCCTTGTCAAGCCTTTTCTAGAGAAATAATGTTTTGACAACCCAGGAATCTTCTGTGTACATGACAGAACCCTTCACTGAGTATCTGTTGTAGTGGGTAAAGGTTAGTAATTTTATGAGCAGGAATAACTCCCATGCGCCCGAAAGCGGCGAAATACAAAAATATGTCTATTCCTTCGGGAAAGAAACCGATGGCGATGCCTCCATGCGCGCCCTATTAGGCGGGAAAGGCGCCAACTTGGCCGAGATGGCCAAAATAAAACTCCCTGTCCCGGCGGGTTTTACCCTCACAACGGAAGTATGCGACTATTATTACAAGCACCAGCTCCAGTACCCAAAAGGCCTTGAAGCTGCCGTCCATGCCGCCATCCAGCGGGTAGAAGCGGAAGCCCAAAAACGCTTTGGGGACCCTCAGGACCCGCTGCTGTTCTCGGTACGCTCAGGAGCGCGCGATTCTATGCCTGGCATGATGGACACGATTTTAAATCTGGGGCTTAACGACCAGACCGTTGAATCCTTGGCTAAAAAAACCGACAACCCCCGTTTTGCCTACGATTGCTACCGCCGCTTTATCCAGATGTACGGAGACGTCGTCATGGGCGTGCAAGCCGAGCAAGAAAATGACCACGATCCTTTCGACGGTCTCTTAGAACAGCTCAAAAACGACCTCAAGGTCCACAACGACACGGATCTGGAGGCCAAAGACTGGCAAACCCTCATTACTCAGTACAAGGCGCTGATCCAAAAACGTACCGGCCGGCTCTTCCCTCAGGACGTCTATGAACAGCTCTGGGGCTCCATCAGCGCCGTTTTTAGCTCCTGGAATAACGAACGCGCGGTTATTTACCGCCAAAAATATGGTATCCCCAGCGAATGGGGGACCGCTGTTAACGTCCAAAGGATGGTCTTTGGCAACAAAGGCCCGGCTTGCGCAACCGGCGTGGCCTTTACCCGCGACCCAGCGAATGGTCAAAAAGTCCTTTATGGCGAATACCTTATCAATGCTCAGGGCGAGGACGTCGTAGCCGGAACCCGCACGCCTAACCCGATTGCCGACATGGCCACGCAGATGCCCAAAGCCTATGCCGAGCTCAAGGCCGTCCAGGTCACCCTTGAAAAGCATTTCCGAGACATGCAGGATTTTGAGTTCACTATCGAGGAAGGCCACCTGTATATGCTCCAAACCCGCAACGGAAAGCGCACCGGCTTGGCCGCCATCCGCATTGCGGTCGAAATGGAAGCCGAGGGCCTGATTTCCCAAAAAGAAGCCCTCAAAAAAATTCCTGCCGATTCCATTACCAGCCTCCTAGTGCCGATTTTTGATCGCGCCAGCCGTGAAAAAACACCCGTCATTGCCAAAGGCCTACCCGCAGGCCCCGGAGCCGCCAGTGGGCACATCGTTTTTGCCGCCAGTACGGCTGAAAAATTAGTCGCCCAAGGCAAAAAAGTCGTCCTGTGCCGCATAGAGACCTCCCCTGAAGACCTTAAAGGCATGATCGCCGCTGAAGGCATCCTTACCGCTCGCGGTGGCGTTAGCTCCCATGCCGCTTTGGTGGCCAGGCAAATGGGCAAAATCTGCGTCTGTGGCGCTAAGGACCTCGTCATCGATTACCACCAAAAAACCCTCAGCGTTGGCGGTTTCCTTATCAAAGAAGGGGACTTTGTATCCATTGACGGCAGCACCGGAGAAGTCTTTGCCGGGGCTATAGCCTCTGCACCTTCGGAAGTCACGCAGGTCATAGATGGCCTGTTGGCTCCAGAAAAAAGCGCCACCTACGGCCTCTTTGCCAAGGTCATGAGCTGGGCAGACACGTTTCGCCGCCTGGGCATCCGCACCAATGCCGATACGCCCGAGCAAGCCAAGCGCGCCCTGGCCCTAGGCGCTGAAGGTATCGGCCTGTGCCGTACGGAACATATGTTCTTTGAGGGCAACCGTATCGACTTTGTCCGTGAAAAAATCCTGGCCACAACGCCCCAGGACCGCCTCGCTGCCATCCAAAAGCTCATGCCCTTTCAGCGGCAAGACTTTGTGGACATCTTCCGAGTCATGAAGGGATATCCCGTGACCATACGCCTCCTGGACCCGCCCCTGCACGAATTCCTCCCCCAAGACCAGGCCGCTATTGAGCACACCGCCAAGCACCTCAAGGTATCCGTTGAGCACATCCAAAAACGCATCGCCGCCCTGCACGAAACCAACCCCATGCTGGGCCACCGCGGTTGCCGCCTAGGCATTGTCTACCCAGAGCTCACCGAAATGCAAGCCCGCGCCATCTTCGAGGCCGCGGCCATCGTCGCCAAAGAGGGCCACGCCATCCCCGTCGAGGTCATGGTGCCGCTCGTAGGCTACTTAGGTGAATATAAGCACCAAGCCGCCATCGTCCACAAAGTGGCTCAAGAAGTCTCCGCTCAAAACAATATAACCCTAAACTATCGCGTGGGCACCATGATCGAACTGCCCCGTGCGGCCCTGCTAGCGGACCAAATCGCCCAAGAAGCCAGCTTCTTTAGCTTCGGCACCAACGACCTCACCCAAACCACCTTGGGCATGAGCCGAGACGACGCCGGGACCTTCCTGCCCCACTACAGCGCCATGGAGCTCATCGGCCAGGACCCCTTCGCCTCCCTCGACCAAGAAGGCGTTGGCCAACTCATCACCCTCGCCGTAGAACGCGGCCGCAAGACACGCCCCGACATCAAGCTGGGCATCTGCGGCGAACACGGCGGTGACCCCGCCTCCATCACCTTCTTCCACAAAGCAGGCCTTGACTACGTCAGCTGCTCCCCCCCACGCGTCCCCGTCGCCCGCCTCGCAGCCGCGCAAGCGGCATTGTAGGGGGAAGGAGGAGGAGGAAGGCTAAGGGGCGCTTGCGCCCCTTAGGATCCCCTTTCCGATAGCGATTTATTAAAATGCTAGCGCATTTTAAGTAAATCGCTATCGGGATAGGGCGATACTAAGGCACCCACGGATCGCAAAGCGATCTAAGCCACATTTGTTTAGGCATTTTTAAAACCTGTTTTAATGGATTCGTTAGGGTTGATAAATAATTATTTAATAACAAACCACAAAATGAGAGCCCTGTAGGGGCGACACATGACAGCCCAGGGCGTGAGCCCTGGGTTTGCTGTAAAAAACAAACCAGAGCCCTACAGGGGCGATTTATAATAAAAGAAATTTATTGTGTAATTTAGAAGATTTATTATATGAATCGCCCCTGTAGGGCTCAAGTTTACTTTTTTACTCAAAACCCAGGGCTTACGCCCTGGGCTACGTATATGCCGGCCTTTCAGGCCTCCTTATGTGTGGTTTGATCATAGCTTAATTGATCACACGCCCTAAGCAAAATAACTGTTTGTTTAAACGCACTTTGCGCCCCCTGGCCGCCGAAGCCACTTGGCGTAGGCTGGCTGGGCTATCATCCTTCGCCCCTTCAGGGCGATCATTTTGCGGATTGATTGTTAAATAAAAACTACGACATAGTAATTTTGATGTGATTTTAAAAGGCAAAAATAACATCAAAATGATCGTATTGTATTTTTTATATAACAACAAAACGCACTTAAGGAGGCCTGAAGGGCCGGCAGA
>JANYDI010000124.1 GCA_025363695.1 Opitutia bacterium | reverse complement strand
CCTTGTAAATGATCCAGGGGAAACGAACTACAACCGGACCGATCTCATTTGTTATATCAATGAGGGAAGACAGCAAATTGCGGCCGAAGGTCAATGTGTAAGGGCAATTCCTTTTGTAGGTTCAGTGATTACGATTAATGTGAACTTCACTGGTTCAGGCGGCATACCTGGAACAGCCTACCCACTTGTTTTCACTGGTAGCAACACTACCTTTGCTACAGGCGTTTACGATGTAACGTCCGCCGGCACAGCAACAAACATCATCGTTACTTTTCCCGGAACTGGTTACCTCTCTGCCCCAATTATAGGCTTCGGCGGTGCGGGCTACTCTACCGGAACCCCTCCAACAGCTATCGCTCTCCTCTCTTCCGGCATCCTTACCAGCCCCAATCAAGAGGTCTACCCCTTTCCGCTGATTGATTTCAGCAATCAACCCGGCATCGGAGGGATCATTGCTATTCGCAATGTGTCAGTTCTTTGGAACACTTTTCGTTTTTCCGCCATTCGCTACGGCTTCGCCAAATACCAGGCGAGGGTCCGCACCTACACCAACAGCTTCACTGACGTTCCACGCTTCTGTGCGCAATTTGGCCAGGGCGAAACTGGCAGCATCTACCTCTACCCTGTCCCAGATCAGGCCTACATTATTGAACTCGATTGTGTCTGCGACGTAAAACCCCTCACCGATGATAGTTCAATAGAGCTTATTCCTTCTCCCTGGACTGTAGCAGTTCAATACTACGCTGCATATAAAGCACAGCAGAGCTCGCAAAACTTCGATGTTGCGCAGAAGCTCTACGCGGAGTTTGAAAAGTATATGAAGAGAGCTCGCGCTATGGTAAACCCTGGCGGCGTTGTCAACTGGTATGGGCGGACTTAATGTCAGGGTTCAGCGCTCCTGCGGCGCCTAACAATTCCCCAGGTATTCCTGGAAACTTCCTTCCGATTATGTTTGCGGGCTTCGATGGCCTGAATACGCAGCCCACTCGCGCAGCCATTGGAAACACTCAAACTTATTGGTGTGATAATTGGGTGCCTTTTGGAAAGGACAACCTCGTCTCTATGCCCGGGGCGGGAGCAAGTCTTACCCTTCCTAATTCTGGAAGTGGGGGGCTCATTCAGTTCGAATGGTTCAACATAAACAGCACTTCTTACTAGGTTGCTTTCTTCGCTGGCGGTGCTGCATGGTTCTACTCCTACATTGGCGGAGTGTTGACCTCCGTTGCTAGTATTGGCGCGAACACTTTCCCTTTCGGAAGTGCTCCCGGCGTGCGTCCCGCAACAACTCAATGGGGCAATCAATATTTCATCATCACCTGTAACGATAAGTTTGGCACAGGGCGGAAGGGTTATTGGCTGTTCGATGGGACGTTGATTTATACGAGTGGGAACGTCTCTCCTGTTGCGGTCATTACAAATGTTGGAAGTGGTTATACTTCTGCCCCTACCGTTGGAACTTTCGGTGGAACAGGTTCCGGCGCAGCCTTCACTGCGACAGTAACAAACAGGCAAATCACTGCCATCACTGTTACCAATTCAGGCAGCGGTTACCTTGTCTCCGACCCTACCCCAATCCTCCTCACTTTCACCGGAGGTGGCAGCACTACCACTGCAACCGTAACCGTCACCGTTACAAATGGCGTTGTGCAGGTTGGCGGCGTAACAGTCGTCAATGGCGGAACTGGCTACACTTCTTCCGCCTTAGTCAGTTTCATCGGCGGTGGCGGAAGCGGAGCAACGGCAACAATCACTCTCACCGCTGGCGTAGTCACAGGCCTCACCGTTACTGCTGGTGGAACTGGCTACACATCCGCCCCGCTAGTGCAAATCTCCGACGCCAACAACACTGTCGCGCAAGCCACCATTATGCTTATGCCGTTCGGCGTGCAGGGCACAGCAATCGAAACCTACAATAACATGGTTTGGATTGCCAACTACAATGTGCTAATCGCTTCTCAGCCTAGCAACCCGGTAGGCTTCTCTACAGTGCTTGGTGCGGTTGCCGCTCCCTCCACCAACAGCTTTCTTAAGCAGCAATACACTCAGCTTATTCAAGCGAACGGCTTTCTCTATCTTTTCGGCGACAGCTCTATCCAATATATTTCCGGCGTGAACACTTCCGCCAGCGGCGCAATCTCAACAACTATCTTTTCCAACGTCAACGTCGATCCTCAGATTGGCTCCATCTATCGCAAGTCTATTCAAACCTTCTCCAAACAAATTGTCTTCCTTACAAATGTCGGCTTCTATTCCCTCTACGGAAGCACTGTAAGTAAAGTCTCCGCTGAGCTTGACGGCATTCTTCTTAACGTTCAAACCCAGCAAACCTGGGCAACGCCTACAGAGTTCTATTCCGCACAAGCCTACATTTATGGAAAACTTTGCTACACCCTCCTTGCCCCAATCTACAATTTCATCACCAAAACCGTCATTCAACAGCTACTTTTCTGGGACGGAAAAAGCTGGTTTACCGGCTCCCAAGAATACGCCCTCACTTCCATTTCTTCAAACGAGTTCAACAGCAACCTTACTGCCTATGGTAGTGACGGAAACAACATCTATCCTCTCTTTACTAACTACTCCGCTACCCTCATTAAAACTGTTCAAAGCAAATTCTGGGATGACCCAGGTTTCTTCATGACTAAACGTGTGATGGCGCTCTACGGAATGCTTCAACAGAACTCCGGCGGTGCGCCCAACATCACGATCAGTATAGACTCGGAGCAAAACAGTCGGCTTTATAATACTCAACAATTAACTAACTCCCGGATCACGGCTTCCGGGCAAAAGTGGTTTAAAATGGCAGTAGGCCAAGAAGGTTATCTTATCGGGCTGACGATCACCACAGCGGAAGCTGGTGTTACTCTTCAGCGTTTTGTGCTTAGTATGCAGCAATACAATTTGGAGTTATAGAATGTCAAAACCTCCTCGTCCGATTGATAGGCGAACTGATCCGCCTGCTCGCCCCCCATGCTTGCCGACCTGATCAATTTCTCCACTGAGGGAGAAGAGGCTGCGCGTTGGTCCTTAGCGAACATGGACCTTCACCGAAGAAGTGTAGCTGCGGCGTTTACGCAGAAAAATAAAACGCTTGCACTTTACACCGTTGACCCTATATTTAAAAATGATTGGGGAAGTTGGCTTTTAAATCATCAGCAGATGCATAATGATTTAAATGTGCTTCTAGGCATCGCTGGCAATGATTTCAGCGAACTGAATGTGAATGATAAAGTTGCTTTGGGTAGTTGGACGCAGCTACATTTTGAAGAACACCGTCAGCAATTAGCTGCACTTAATCTTGAGGAATAACCATGGCTATCACCACTTACGCTCCGATGCCGCTGGCACGGGTTGTCCCACCGCCGCCGATTAAACCAATTAAGATGACCGACCTTCAGCAAGTGTCTCTGCCGGAAGCTGCGCTTCCGAAGACTCGGAGAATTGGCGAAGCGGACATTGACGAGCTTTGTCGGAGCGGAGCGGCCCTCTTTAAGAAGCGCTTCCCCCGGTTAGAACCTGAAAGACTTGCCTACTACATCCGGGCAAATATGAACTCCAACGACGTGCAGCTTCTTCGCACCGATCACGCTTGGGGCTGCGCACGAATTATCCGAAGCTTCTACGAGCCAGAAGCAGTAGTTCAAATCGAGTGGGTTGCGAAGATTACAAATTCCCTTTCCGACCCGCTTGCTCTCTACACCGCTTTTGATCGCTGGGCGCGGGCTATTAAAGCGAGAGAGCTTCGGTTCGGAACAATGACTGATACAAGCGTAGATGTTTTCGCAAAACGACTCAATGCAAATAAGAAGCATGTTGAGTTTGTTAAAATTTTGGGGTAAGTCATGTTTGAAGATTGGTTTAGTGGGACTGGCGGTGGCGGCGCAGGGATAGGGGATTTTTTCAGTTCTCTGTTTAGCGGGGCAACTGATGCTGGTGGTGTTGTCGGCGGGAATGCTGGCGGGGCAATCGACTACACTTCCCTCGCGGCTAATACCCTTGGCGGCGCTACAGATACAGGCGGTTACACTCCTGCGCCAATCTCTGCCGGAAGCTCATCCTTCCCAAACATCGCAGGACTTGTTGGCAATTCTTCCCCTCTGGACACTACAGGAACCGGAGTTAACTCTCCCGGCAATGTTGGAGCCCCCGGCTTGAATGGCCTTCCAGGCGGAGGCGGAGGTAAAGGCGGGGCTGTAGATGCTTCTGGCTTGTGGGGAAAGACTGAAGATTTTGCTTCCAAGTATGGGAAGTTTGCAATTCCTGCCGGCGCTGTTGGTCTTGCCGCGTTGAAGAGTGGGCAGGGTCTTCCTGGGGTGAATACGTTAAAACAGGATGCTTCAACTCTCCGCTCCGCAGCGCCGGGTTTGATGGCTCCGCTTACCACTGGCGCACCGCTTCCAGGCGCTCTCGGTCAAGACTTAATGTCTTCCCGCGACGCGCAGATCGCCGCCATCCAGTCCAACTTCTCCCGCATGGGCCTTTCAGGAAGTTCAATGGAGCAAGCCTCCATCAATTCTGCTCGGCAGCAATACGCAACGCAGACCTTCCAGCAAGCACAATCCCTTTACAACACTGGCCTGCAAACCATCGGACAGGCCGACCAGCTAAACTCCTCCATCATCAGCCTCGGCCTTCAGCAAGATCAGGAACTTACTCAAGCCCTTGCCGCTGTTGCTGGCGGGTTCGCTTACGGCGCAGCTAAAAACATTTTCGGATAATCACTTATGGAAAATACAAATAGCGCAGGGGCGGAAACGAAGCCGGTAGAGGGAGCGCCAGCGTTAGCGCCTCCAGCTGCTGCCTCAGCACCTTCTCTTGCCCCGACTCCACGCCCTGCTGCGCCTTCTGCGCCGGCACCTGACGCCCAAACTCGCTCAGACAATCGCCTTATGGACATTCAAACTCTCCATTCGGATTATGAGAAGGAACTGGCTAGCCTTGGCTCTCCTCCGAAAAGAGAGGAAGATGATCCGATGAAGGCTCTGGCTAGCCTTGGTGGGATCATTGGAGTTGTCGGTTCATTTCTGACTAAGCGTCCGATGGTTGCAGCGCTTACTTCCATGGCTGCGGCGCAAAAAGCCCAAGCCGCCGGCAACCAGCAAGAGTATGAAAACAAGCTGAAAGAATGGGATACCCACTACAAGTTTATCTCTGCTACGCAGAAGGCCCGGGCACAGGAACTTCAAGCTATTCAGCGGAATGACCAGCTGACTGAAAATCAGAAGATGGCGCAGTTCCGTATGATAATGATGCAGCAGAATTTGCAAATGCGAGGACAGGCGCATAGTGATGCTGTGATGAATAGAATGGTTACGATGAACATTGCGGCAGGGAATAAACTGGAAGGGCTAGAGCGCACTGCCTCTACGCACATTCTCAATGCGGCGATGACCTTAGGCAAGGATCGTAACCTTCCTGATGATCAGCGCATGGCGTTGGTTGAACGGACGCAAGTGTTAATTGACGAGTGGAAGGTTAAACATGCGGCTGATCCGCACGTAGCACCTCCGTCATTGACTGACGTGTTTCATGTAGCTGACGGACTTGCTCGCCAACCGAAGGCAGCAGATCAACTTAACATAGCACACAGCCTGACTGCTATCGCTGACGCCAAAGACGGAAAGGTGACTCTTCCAAACGGACTGGTTGTCACCAGTAAAGATGTGAAAGCCGCAATGGGCGCAACTGATCCCTCTACTCTAAGTCTTCCCGCCCAAACCGCATTCAAAGTCTTGCAGAGCTCAGCCGGGAAAGGCACTACTCTTCCCGTTACGCAAACTGATACGGCTGCTGGCCCTCCTCCTGACAGAGATGCATGGCTTGCAGCGGCTAAAAAAGATAATCCCCTTTGGACTACGGAAGCCCTTGCTGCCAAGTATGACGCGAAGTATCGGAAATAACTATGGCTGACCCCGCACCCTTTATCGAGCCTGGGCAGAAGCAAGCTTTT
>JANYDI010000101.1 GCA_025363695.1 Opitutia bacterium | reverse complement strand
CCATCAATCCAGGCGCGTGTAGCAAGAGCTACGGTCATTACCCGATCATCTTTAGACCGGCCTTCGCCGTGAAGGCTCAGCCCCTCCTGCACGATGCTTTTCATTTCTTCGAGCAAGGCCATCGACTTCAACCGGATTTGGCCGAGGGTGAAACCATCCCTGAACTGGTTAAAGATCACGGCCTTATTCGTGATGTTAGTTTTCCAGTGATAGGCTACGCCGCCGCTGAGCGAGTCCGCGCGGGAGTAAAGATATGCCCGAACATTAAGAAGAATGTTCTTCACGCCTTTAGCATCGTCAGGCGGGACGATAAGGCCGCGAGTTAGAAGTTCCTGCATATGGCGGAACTCAACGAAGACGGCTTCGCCAGGACCGTTAAGCTCTAAGAGAAGTCTTGCGTTGGAGTAGAGACCTCCGATGTGGGCGATGATCCAGGCAAATTGGTAGGTGCGGACGGTAGGGGAGGCGAACTCAGCGACCTGATCCATACCATCAGCATAGACGCGGAAGACCTGCACTACGTTATTGTCTGCTTCGTCGGAGGAGCCGTAAGCCGGGTCCGCTCCGATAACATAGACGCCTTCAGGTTCTGGTTCAGCCCAAATCTTCAGCTGAGCAAGCTTGGGGTTTTTAACCTGTTCGATGGTTGTGGCGAGGAAGTCATCACCGATGAAGTAGCGGTAGCCTCGGTAGGGAAGCTTGATGCACTCCTTCGCCGCCTCCGCTAACATAACCTGACTGAAGAATGAGCTTCCTGTAAGCATGAAAGCTTGTTCTTCATGCCAGGGAAGTTCCTGTTCGATGATGCTTGCGCCGGACTCATCGAGGGTGTCGCCCTCACCAGAGGGGTCTTTCTCGTGCCGATACCAAGCAAGCTGCTCCATCGTCACGTCGAAATCGTATTTCTTCTTAACGATCCGAATGAGGTCTAGCTCGTCCGTTGAAGGGCTGGCCGTCCCATATTTCTCAAAAAGCTCTCTTTGTTTCCGGCCGCGGGTAGGATTGAAAGCGTAGGTTTCTTTTGCCCACCAGCCGATGAACACACCTTTCTTAACAAGGTGGTCGGTTTCAGCCTCGTCCCACATTTGATGGAACATGTTGTAGCCCCGAGCGGTGGACTCAAACATGTAAAGCCGGGCTGGGTATTCAGCGGAGAGGGATTTCTGGAGGGACTCCAGCCCTTCTTGATCGCCCCAGGAACTGCACTCAGTTGCGTGGAGGAAGTTGTAAGCTCGGGATCGACCGAGGCCGCCATTCTTTCTAGTGCCAGCAACAAGGTAGTCCAAGCTGCTGCCGTTCGCTAAGACGAGCCCGTTCTTATTGTGCGTTACAACCGGAATGGCGTAGGCCCGCGGAAGGCTTTCCAGCATTCGAGTAATCAGCGTTCGGAGCTTTTCCTTATTGCCTTCAGTGTCTGTGACTAGCGCGCCTTGTAGGCCGGGGAAGTAGCTAATCCAGAAGAGGTCCAGCAAGACGCTTCCGGTTGTGATGCCAAGCTGGCGGGCTTTCAACACTACGAACCAGTGAATGTCGTCCTCTAGCCCGGAGAAGACTCCATCGAAGAACATGCGCTGAGCGAGGTAGGGATTGTCGAAGCGGATTACGCCGGCGTCTTTGGAGTCGATCTGAACTTTAGCGGCGAAGTCATAGAACATTTCCCGAAGGACGGGAATTTGTTCAGGTTGAAAGATATGATTTTCACTCATAGAATGCGGGCTTTCCATTAACGAAGAGATTAGCTTTTCTGTAGTCTAACCTGTTCTTGGAAAGAAAGCTTACCCGGGAGTGGGAAGGCGCTTTCATAATCAGCCGGGCCAAGTGCAGATGCACCCTACCCTTCCCAGGGACTATGGCTTCCGCATAGACATACCTGTGTATGACCGGCACGCCGTTCTTAGTATGGCGAATTGATTTTAACCGCCAAACATATTTCTTAGCTTCAGCATAGTCCTCGTCATCGACAAGAATTTGATGGTGGGAGCGGGTGTAAATACTTTTCATGGAGAAGGTTTACAAGAGGCTGGTTAACTAATCAATACGCCTGGTTAACCGCTTCGTCTCCAAGCCGTGCCGGTGAAGGTAAGGGTCCAGGCGGAAGCAGCAGCCATGCTGGTAGGGGCGTTATTCGCGCCGCCAGTGATGGAGAGGGCGGTGATGGCGGTGGTGGAGGAGACTGTAATGGTGGTGTTTAGGATTGGGGCCGCCGGAAGCACTATCGTTAGAGTGGCAAGGGTTCCGGCAGGGGCGAGGGAGATATAGTTCACCCCTGCTGGGATGGCGTAGAGGCTGCCCGTCGACGGAACGATCTCGATAGATTTGAAGCCTCGGGTAATGCTCGCAGTGGGGCTGAGGAAGGGGTCGCTGTTTAGAAGGTTGATTGTGAAGCCGGCTGGCTGAGCGGTCAAGGCGACCTCCGAAAAAAAAAGAGATTTAAGCTGTTTCGTATGTGCCGGAGATATCCAAGATGTAGCCGTTACCGCCAGGGTAGGAATTGTCGTAGAAG
>JANYDI010000104.1 GCA_025363695.1 Opitutia bacterium | reverse complement strand
CCAGGGCTTTAGCCCTGGGTTTACGGTAAAAAACAAACCAGAGCCCTACAGGGGCGATTCATTAAAATGCATCAAAACTTTGTTAAATATATTCTGTATATCAAATTATGAGAATCGCCCCTGTAGGGCTCTAAATCTTTTTTTTACCGTAAACCCAGGGCTAAAGCCCTGGGCTATCATCCTTCGCCCCTTCAGGGCTCTCATTTTGCGGTTTGTTGTTGATAAAGTACTCATTAGTCTAATCCTCCATCAAAACACACTTAAGGAGGCCTGAAGGGCCGGCATATCGTAGCCCAGGGCGTAAGCCCTGGGTTTACAAGTAAAAAATTTTTGAGCCCTACAGGGGCGACACTCCTATTCGCGTTCTGAGTGCCGCCCTTACAGGGCTCCGGTTTGTTTTCCTCCAAAATCCCAGCCAGCCTACGCCAAAAGGCTTCGGCGGCCAAGGGGCGAAGTGCGTTTTAAACAAATACACCCGGATCGCTTTGCGATCTGTGGGGTGCCTTGTATCGCCTCATCCAGTAGCGATTTATTATAAATACGTAGTATTTTAATAAATCGCTACTGATAGGGGATCCAAGGGGCGCAAGCGCCCCTTGGCCCTTTAAACACACCTGCGTGAGACACTTCCATTCCGCAGCATCCACCCCAAATAACCCCCTAAACCCATGAGTAACAAGGATTTCATACACCTCCATGTCCACAGCGACTACAGCTTGCTGGACGGCGCGTGCCGAACGGACCGCTTGATGCAGCGGGCCAAGGAGTTGGGGTTTAGCGCCCTGGCCTTGACGGACCATGGAAACTTGTTTGGGGTGCCGGATTTTTACGACCAGGCGCGTAAGCACGGGGTTAAGCCTTTGATTGGGTGTGAAATCTATTTGACCTACGCGTATGCACGGACGGAAAAACCGGAACGTGGGCAAAATAAATATAACCACATGGGTGTTATTGCGCAGTCGCTTGAGGGGTATTACAACCTCATTAAGCTGATTTCCGACGCCCATTTAAAGGGTTTTTACTATAAACCGCGAGCGGATATGGAGACCTTGGCGCAGTATGCCCAGGGGCTAATTGGCTTTACGGGTTGCTTGCAAGGCGTCATTCCGCAATTTTTACTTAAGGACGATTTTGACGGGGCCAAAAAGGCGCTGAGTCGTTTTTTGGACATTTTTGGTAAGGAGCGTTTTTTTGTCGAAATCCAGGACCATGGCATCCCGGAACAACGTAAAATCATCCCTGGACTGCTTAAGCTGGCGAAGGACTACGGCCTTAAAGTCGTGTGCTCCAACGACGTACACTATGTTCGGGACAGTGATTGGGAGGCCCATGATGCTTTATTGTGTATCCAAACGGCCAGTAAATTAGCCGATACGGAACGCTTGAGGTACCCTACGCACCAATTTTTTCTTAAATCAAAGGTCGAAATGGCTGCGGTTTTTGGATCCGTCCCAGAAGCCTTGAACAATACGCTGGAGGTAGCGGCGTGTTGTGACCTCACCCTGCCCTATGGGGAAAACCATTACCCGATTTTTAAAATTTCCGATAGCTTGCGGGCTGAATTCCCCAAAAATCGCGACTATTTGTTGGATTTATGCCAAGAAGGTATTTTGGAGCGCTACGGCATAGACCTCAAGCAGCCTGCACGGCCGGAGCAGGCCACGCAGTATCAGCAACTCGATGAACGCTTGCGCTTTGAGGTCGGGGTCATCAGTAGCACAGGCTTTGTGGATTATTTTCTGCTCGTTTGGGATTTTATCTACTGGGCCCGCAAACAGGGCATTCCTGTGGGGCCAGGCCGTGGCTCGGGCGCTGGGTGCTTGGTGGCCTATGCGCTAAAAATCACCGATATTGACCCGCTGCGCTTTGGCTTGTTGTTTGAACGCCTGCTCAACCCCGAGCGCGTGTCGCCTCCGGACTTTGATATCGACTTTTGCATGCGACGCCGCGCTGAAGTCATCGACTATGTCCGGCAAAAATATGGACAACACTGTGTGGCCAACATCATTACATTCGGTACTTTTGGCGCCAAAATGGTGGTGCGAGACCTAGCCCGCGTGCTGGACCTTCCCTACAGTGAGGGCGATCGCCTGGCCAAAATGATCCCGGATGACATCGGCATCACGCTGGAGGAAGCCCTCAAACGCAGTAAGGACCTCGAACGCGAGACCGATCAAAACCTCGTGGCCCAAAAAATCCTGGACCAAGGCCAAATCATTGAAGGCATGGTCCGCAACGTAGGCACGCATGCCGCAGGGATCATCGTGAGCGAAAAGCCCTTGGTGGACTACATCCCGGTCACCTTGCTGGACGGCGTATTGACCACGCAATACGCAAAAGACCCTGTGGAGCAGTTTGGCTTGCTCAAAATAGACTTTTTGGGCCTCAAAACCCTGACCATCCTGGCCGATGCACAGGCGCATATTCATCGCCTAGGGGAACCCGAGTTTGATATTGAAAAAGTTTCCCTCCAGGACAGTAAAACCTTTGATTTACTCAATAGCGGCCAAACCACAGGGGTGTTCCAGTTGGAATCGGGCGGTATGCAAAATTTGTGCCGCCAATTTATGCTCTCCAGTATTGATGAGATCATTGCCTTGATTGCCCTGTATCGCCCAGGGCCCATGGAATGGATCCCCGACTATATCCGCGGCAAACGCGACCCCAGCTGCGTAAGCTACCCGCATCCGCTGCTGGAAGCCATCTGCAAGGAAACCTACGGCATCATGGTTTATCAGGAACAAGTCATGGAAGCCGCCCGCCTCATTGCTGGGTACACGCTGGGCGGCGCCGACATCCTGCGCCGGGCCATGGGCAAAAAAAAGCCTGAGGAAATGGCCAAGCAGCGGGCCGTTTTTATCGAAGGCGCTCAAAAACACAATGCCATTGGCTCCGAACGGGCTAACGAAATTTTTGATATTCTCGAAAAATTTGCCGGCTATGGCTTCAATAAAAGCCACTCAGCAGCCTATGCCATGTTGGCTTACCGAACGGCCTACCTAAAGGCGAATTTCCCAGTGCCCTTCATGGCGGCCATTTTGTCTAACGAACTGGGCAATGCCGACAAAGTTGCCCACTTTATTGAAGCTTGCGCGGCCATTCCCATCCCTGTTTTAGGGCCCGATATCAATCGTTCGCTCGAAACCTTTACGCCCATGCCCCAAGACGATAAGCCGCGCCAAATGGGCAGTATCCGCTTTGGCCTAGGAGCCATCAAAGGCGTTGGCGACGTAGCCGCCTTGGCCATCCTCAAAGAACGTGCCAGCGGCTCCTTTAAGGATTTTATTGATTTTGCCCGACGCGTCGATGGCCGTGTCGTGAACCGGCGCGTCATGGAATGCCTCATCTTTTCCGGCGCCTTTGACAGCCTACACCCCGAGCGCCAGCATGTGTTTGACTCTCTAGAACCGATTCTCAGTGAAGCCTCGAGCCTGCAAAAAGACAAAGCTTGTGGGCAGACTTCCCTCTTCGAGCTTTTTGAAAATGCCCAGCCTGAAAGCTCCCGCCCTAAAATCCTCACGCAGGGCCCTGCTCTCCCTCAAAAAGAAAAACTACGGCACGAAAAGGAACTGCTGGGTTTTTATATTTCCGGACACCCCATGGAGCTTTATGCTGAAATCGGAGCAGCGCTCGATTCTTTCACACCCGAAGCCCTTGAGCAACAAGCTGATCGCTCCCCTTTTGTCCTGTGTGGTGTGATTTCAGGGCTTACCAAAAAAACTAGCAAAAAAGGCAATCGCCCCTGGGCCTTTTGTACCCTCTCCGGACTCAAGCACGTATATACGTTAAATATTTATACGGAAAGTTTTGAAAAGCACGAAGCCCACCTAACAGAAGCCGCCCTCGTCGTCGTCAGCGGCACGCTTTTGAAGCGCGACGGCGATATCCGCCTGAGCGTCCAAGCCGTAGAACCCATCGAAAGCGTCCTGGCCCACCGCATCACCACCCTGCGCTTCATCCTGGGCCCCCTGGGCCCCCAAAACAACCCCGACCCCTTCCTGAAAACCCTCAAGGCCACGCTCGACTCCGAACCCGGAAACTGCAAGGTCGAGGTCGTCCTCCCCCTCAAAAACAACGAAACCCTCCTGCTCGACCTGCCCACCCGCTGGTCCCCCAGCGTAGCCACCTACGAAACCCTGCGAGCCCAGGCCGCTGGAGTCGTGGTGGAAGTAGGAAAGGGCTAAGGGGCACTTGTGCCCCTTAGGATCCCCTACAGGTAGCGATTTTAGGAAATACTGCGTATTTCCTA
>JANYDI010000103.1 GCA_025363695.1 Opitutia bacterium | reverse complement strand
GGCTACGATCTGCCGGCCCTTCAGGCCTCCTTATGTGTGGTTTATTGGATAGCTTAATTGATCCACGGGCCCTAAAATATCAATCCTTAATTACAAAAAAATTTCCTTCACAGAACCTAAGGCCTCCACAGATCGCTTCGCGATCAGGGGGTATTTTTTTGAATTACTTCGAGCTGGTTAGAGGGGTGCATTGGGGCTTCGGACAAGGAAGGGAAGTGCGTAGCGCTACCGGTGCGTGAGTCACTTCCATGACGCCGTCCCAAGCCTCAATGCCCCCCTCTAAAACTTAGCCCAGTAGTGGCACTCCCTCATAATGTCGGATGCTCGTGGGTTTTATCTGCTGGTAACGGACCTCAACGACATCAAAGCGCGTATGAGCAGCGCGGCTAGGCATGGCTCGTAGAAAGGCCAAACAGGCGTGCTTGAGAGAGGCTTTTTTGGAGTGCGTTACGGAATACACACCGCCTTGTTTACTATCGGCCACACAGGTGCGTACCTCCACGAACACTAAAACCGGGCCGTCCCAAAAAATGGCGTCCAACTCGTACTGCTTCCAGCGCCAATTACGCGCGACCAAGGTGTAACGTTTTTGCGAACGCAACCACACAAGCGCTTGCGCCTCTCCCCAGGCCCCCCTGAGTAGGTGGTTGTCCGGGTCCTTGCGTAAACGACGTCCGTAGAGCCAACATTGAAAGCGTATAAATAAGAGCATAAATAGGTAGGCCAAGGGGACGGTGTCCCCTTGGATCCCCTACAGGGTGCGATTTATTAAAATACTACGTATTTATAATAAATCGCTACCTGGGTAGGGTGATACAAGGCACCCTCTGGATCGCTTCGCGATCGTGGAGGGCCTTAGTATAGGCTTCCCGATAGGCGATTTTTATAAAATGCATCGCATTTTTAAAAATCGCCTATCGGAAAGGGGATCCTAAGGGGAGCGAGCTCCCCTTAGCCTTATAAGTAATCCAGTAGTTTCCCAATTCTCACCACGCGTTGCCCTTGGGCCTGGGCGAGGCGATCTGCCGCTTGGCCGTGCCAGAGGGTCCCCAGCGCGGCTGCTTGGAGGGGGTCTTGTGGGGTTTGAGCCAGCAGGCCAGCAATGATGCCGGCTAGGAGGTCGCCACTGCCGCCTCGAGACAGCACGGGGCCGCCTAGGCAGTTAAAAAAATGCTGTTCTTTGTCATAAATTTCCGTATGCGGGCCTTTTTTCACCCAAATACAAGGTGCCTGTTGGGCCCAAGGAGAGGCCTGCAGTCGAGCATATTCACCGGCATGCGGGGTGAGGATGACAGCCCTGGCCTTGGGCCCTTGTGCTAGGGCTTCGAAGAGCTCCGCCTGAAGGGTGTCCGCGTCAAAAACACAGGGCACAGCGGCGTTTTGAGCACAGTAGGCAGCAAGGGCATGGACGCTGGGAAAAGATCCCATGCCGGGACCAATCAGCAGAGCCGAAGCGCGCTTGAGCTGTGATTGAATGATAGATGTTCCGGATGAGGCCAAATAGCCTTCGGGCGTAATCGGCATGGGCGTCCATAGGACTTCCGGCAAAGCTGCCGCAAAGCTGGGGACGAGGTGAGCAGGAACGCAGGCGCTGACGAGCCCAACGCCGGAATGTAGCGCTGCCCGAGCGGTCATGAACGCGGCTCCAGCGTAGCGGCTACAACCTGCCACGATGACCAAGTGGCCAAGGCTACGCTTGTCCGTGCCAGCGCTTCGCAGGGCCTGTAGGGGCGCAAGCGCCTCAGGCGTCAGCAAATACGGGGGTTGTGCCTGCGGGGCCGCCATGCCCTCAATGGGGACAAAGCGGATACGGCCCACATGAGGGAGCGCTTCCGCAGCAAACAGCGGCTCCTTGACGCTTCCCGTGGCGTAAGTGAAGTCCGCCCGAAAGCAAGGCCTTTGGCCTATGCCGCTGGGGAGGTCCACCGTGGCCCGCACGGCGATGCGCTTATAGGCATTTACCGTGTTAATTATTTTAGTAAAAACAGGACTTAAGGGGCCGCTTGCAGAAAGCCCCAGTAGGCCGTCCAAGCACAGATCTATCATAATATTTCCTGCCCAAGTATCCAACTGGGCCATCAGCGCCTCGACCGGAGTCGCTTCCGAAATACCCTGAATACTCAGCCGACCTGGCCCAAGCTGCCCCTTGAGTTCCTGGAGTTTTTGCTCTCGCAAGGGCCTCGGCTGCCCCGCTTCCGCCTGCCACAGCAGCACCGATGCCAGGCGTTCCTGCATCGCCAAGGCTGTCGCCAGCGCATCGGCACCGTTATGTCCAGGCCCTACCAGCAACAAGAGCCGCAAGGGCGCTGCATCCCGCCGGTATTCACAAAAATCTGCCAACAGCTCCCGAGCCAAGCCCCGCCCAACGGCCTCCACGGCAGCCTCCACGCGCTCAGGGCGTCCGTCAAAGGCCTGCGCCTCCAGCGCTCGCGCTTGCGACAAGGAGAGAATGGGGGTGGAGGGAATGGGTGTGGACACGATGAAGGAGTGGGGAAAGGGCTAGTAAAGGGCCAAGGGGAGCTCGCTCCCCTTGGATCCCCTAACTGGTAGCGAATTGTGAAAATGCTACGCATTTTCAGCAATTCGCTACCAGATGAGGAAATACAAGGCACCCTCCGGATCGCGAAGCGATCCGGGTGTAGGACCTGTTTTAATGGATCCATTATGATCGATAATTATAAAAAAACAAACCACAAAATGAGAGCCCTGAAGGGGCGAATGCTTGTCAGCCCAGGGCTTTAGCCCTGGGTTTGGAATAGAAAAAAGATTTAGAGCCCTGTAAGGGCGATTCATTAAAATATATCAAATTATCTAAAAATTAACTATGGGCAATATATCAGGTTTAATGAATCGCCCCTGTAGGGCTCTGGTTTGTTTTTCGCCCGTAAACCCAGGGCTAAAGCCCTGGGCTGACAAGCATTCGCCCTTTCAGGGCTCTCATTTTGTGGTTTGTTTTTAACAAATTATTTATCAACCGGAACGCCTAATGAGCTCTTTTTTCAAGCTTGAAGTGGAAGAAGTACATACACCCGGATCGCTTCGCGATCGTGGGGGGCCTTAGTATATTCCTACCAGGTAGCGATTTTATTAAAATGCGTCAGCATTTTATAAAATCGCTACCTGTAGGGGATCCTAAGGGGCATGAATGCCCCTTGGCCCTTAGTTACAACAACTAGACTCACTACACCCGGCCTCACTACCCCTTCCTTCCCTGCACGCGCAGGCATTCTCTTCGGGGGTGGGGTTAAAGAGCTCAAAGGTGTCCTCAGCGGCATGGGGGGTGAGGCGATCATTGAAGCCGATCGTTATACCTTTGAAATAGGGCAAGCTATGGGCATCGACGAGGACTTCGAGGTCCTGGGTGCCTTCGTTTTTAAAGCGTTGATCGCCAGGGGCATGGGTATCGAAGGCCATACCGAACTGCCTATCTTGACAGCAGCTTTCTTCTACAAAGAGACGCAGGCCCTTATCGGGGCAGCCTTCCTCTTGTTGGCGTTTAAGGATTTCCTGAGCGGCATTGAGTGTAATTTGAATCATGTCGCCAGCCTTTCACAAAACAGACCCAAAGTCAAGCCTGTGATTTAGTCTTGCAAGGGCAAAGAAATACAGTAGTATAACAAGGATAGGTTTTTATAATGAGTAGACAGGCAAATCCTGCCGCCATAGGGCTTTTTGTTATTGGTGCTTTTGCGATTGCACTGGGGGGCCTTGTATTTTTTGGCTCCGGCAAGCTGTTCATGCCCAAAGAACGTTTTATTCTTTATTTTGAGGACAGCGTTCATGGCTTGGATGAAGGCGCTGCGGTCAAGTTTAAGGGGGTGCCAGTAGGCACGGTAGATCAGATTTTGATTCATTTTAATCAGCCACGGAATTCTTCGCATATTCCGGTGATTATTCAGGTGGACCGTAAAAAGATTATGGAAAGCCTGGGCAATAAATCGGGACACTGGGATCAAGAGTTATTTGAACGTCAAATCGCTCATGGCTTGCGGGGGCGCTTAGAGTTACAAAGCATCATTACGGGGATTTTGGTTATTGCGTTAGATTACTTTGAAGACGTCGATGCGCCGAGGTTTATTCAGGAAAAATACGCCTACAGGGAAATCCCAACAAAGCCTTCTGCTTTCAGTGATTTAGGGAAAGATCTTTCCCAGACTTTAGAAGCGCTCAGCCATGTGAATTTTAGACATTTATTCAATGACATCCAGGCGCTCATTGAAAACGCCAATAAAAAACTCAGCGCCCTGGATGTGGAAGGCCTGAATCGGTCGATTATTGGCATGACTCAAGCTATCGAAGATCGGATGCGTTCGGAGCTTTTGACGCAAGTGCTTACGGAAGCCCGTAACTGCCTAAAGTCCGGCCAGAGTCTCTTTGACGAAGCCCTGGTTCAGATCAAGCCCTTGAGTGCCCAATTGGATACATCTGCACAACGCTTTACGCAAACCCTGGAACAAGTCGATAGCACCCTCAAGCTGTATTCGGAGCTCGTGTTGCCCAGTAACGCCGAGCACTTGCCCTTGCAGTCGACCTTAGATGAAATCAGTTCTGCAGCCCGAGCCATACGCGAGCTGGCAGACTACCTAGAGCGCAACCCCAACGCCCTTTTAACCGGAAAAGCCAAACAAACACCGCCGTAACTTATGTTGCCCATCATCCTTGTGTTGCTCGCCTTAACGGGGTGTTTTAGAGCCCGTGAGGACCCTACGCAGTTTTATGTCCTGCTGCCTCGACAGGCCCAGGAAAGCCCGGGTGCTGCTGTAGAGCCCTTGGTTGTCAGCTCGCTGAGTATTCCTCAGGAACTCAACAGCCTTAAGATTTTTTCCCGCACCCACGCTACCGGCGTCTACTACGCCCAAGATCATCAGTGGGCTGCCGCGTTGCGGACCCTCATTCATCAAGCCCTCGAAGCCCATTTGTATGGGCATGGCTACTTGTGTCTAGCCCGTGCCCAAGAAGCACCCCAGCTCAGTATCCATATCGAAGACTTTAGCGCCGGCCCTCAAGATTCCGTCGTTCTATCGGCTCACTGGACCGTTACCCGCGAGACCCAAGAAAAGCACTACCATGTCCGCCTCAGCGAAGTCTATTGTCTGAGTACCCACGACTACCAGGCCCTCACGCAAGCCATGGCGCGGGCGCTGGAAGAGTTGGCAAAGCGGATTGCTAGGAGTTTATAAGGCCAAGGGGGTTATTTTGGTGGGGAAAGTAAAAGGCCAAGGGGAGCTCGCTCCCCTTAGGATCCCCTTTCCGATAGCGATTTATTAAAATGCTGGCGCATTTTAAGTAAATCGCTATCGGGGAAGGATATACTAAGGCCTCCACAGATCGCTTCGCGATCGGATTTGAGAAATCTAAACTATTTATTAAAAACACACTACAGGAGGCCTGAAAGGCCGTCAGATACGTAGCCCAGGGCGTAAGCCCTGGGTTTTGGTTGGAAAACAAACCAGAGCCCTGTAGGGGCGGCACTAAAACGTGAATACAAGTGTCGCCCCTGTAGGGCTCAAAAAAAATTCACCGTTAAACCCAGGGCTTACGCCCTGGGCTACATATCTGCCGGCCCTTCAGGCCTCCCATAGTGTGTTTTTAATAAACAATAATCGATTCCGAAGGAATCTGTGGGGGGCTTAGTATCCACCTACCCAGGTAGCGATTTTATTAAAATGCATCGCATTTTTAAAAATCGCCTATCGGAAAGGGGATACTAAGGGGCGCTTGCGCCCCTTAGCCCTTTTAAACCTAGCGGCCTCTCGCTCCGCCTCTCAGCACTCTCGGCCTTGCTCCGCCACCGCCCTTGTTCACACCACGACTTGGTGGCATGGCGCCCATGCCCTTATGGCGGCCGCGGCTGGGAGGCCTGGGGGTCTTGGAGGGTTGGGATTCGCTGATGGGGCGAGGGGGTTTGCTGGTGAATTCGAGCTCGATGGGGCAGCCGTGGAGGTCAAAGTGCTCGTAGAGTTTTTGGAGCAAATAGCGCTTGTAAGGTTCTTCGAGGAGCTGGGCGTCGTTGCAAAATATGCGGATACGGTGCGGGTGTGTTCCGACGTGTACGGCGTAGTAGAGCTTGAAGCGCCGGCGGCTGCTGAGACTGCGAGGCGGGCGGGATTCAACAGAAGCTTGTAAGTGGCGGTTCAGGACGCCTGTGGACAGCTTTTTGCCAGTGCGTTGGTGGCAGTCGTGGGCGCATCTGAGGATGCGTTCTATGGAAAACTTAGTCTTTGCAGAGACAAAAAGCACGGGCGTTTTGGGCAGGAAGAAAAACTCCTTATGTAGGGCTTCCTCAAAGGCCTCACGGAATTCGCGCTCGGTGGTATAGTTGTTGATAGAGCCGCCGTTTTCAAAGGCTTCGAGGGCGTGGTCCCATTTATTGACCAGGATAATCATGGCAGATCCGGCCTTGATGGCTTCATCGGCAATGACTTTGTCTTGTTTCGTGATGCCCTCGATGGCATCGAGTACGAGGAACACAACGTCACAGGCGGCGATGGCATCCTTGGTGCGCATGGAGCAAAAGAACTCAACCGCAGAGTCGAGGTGGGTTTTGCGCCTGAGGCCAGCGGTATCATGGAGCCTGAAGGGCCATACTTGGCCAGAGTGCGATGTATGGTCCAAATCAAGCGCAATGGTGTCGCGGGTTGTGCCAGGGATTTCACTGACGATGAGCCGATTGGAATTGAGTAAGGCATTGGTAATTGAGGACTTACCGACGTTAGGGCGCCCGACAAAGCTGATAGAAATCCGATGCGGCTCCGCATCTTCCACGGGAGGCACGATTCTGGGCCCTAGGCAAACTTCGATGTCGTGGATGAGCTCTTCCATGCCCTGGCCGTGTTCGGCCGAAACGCATTTAACGTCCTTAAACCCGAGGTTGCGAAACTCCCCGATATAAGCTTCCGTCGCGAGCCCATCAATTTTGTTGATCACCAAAAACACCGGCTTTTGGGCGCAACGCAGCTTTTGAGCAATTTCGATATCCAAGGGCATGGCGCCCGTGCGGGCATCGACCACAAAAAGAATCAGCTGCGCAACACCCAGGGCCAGATGAACGGCCTCCTCCGAGGCATCGCGGATTTTTTCCAGCTTTTGCTCAACGACCAGCCCGAGTCCGCCGGTGTCCATGAGGATGAATTGATCCTTATATTCCGCCGTGATCACGTCCCGAGTCACCCCAGGAGCGTCGTGGACCACCGAGATGCGTTTGTTTAATATGCGGTTAAATAAGCGGCTCTTCCCTACATTGGGCCGCCCCACGAGTACCACGTGTCTGTCTTCATATTCCATAAGTGTTTTTGGCTTTCGTCCTGTTTATAGGGGTGAGCGGTCAAAGTCAAGCGTTGAAAGTGAAAAGGCCAAGGGGACGTTGTCCCCTTGGATCCCCTTTCCGATAGCGATTTTGCAAAATACTACGTATTTTGACAAAATCGCTATCGGGATAGGCTATACAAGG
>JANYDI010000062.1 GCA_025363695.1 Opitutia bacterium | reverse complement strand
TGGGTTTACAGGTGAAAAATTTTTGAGCCCTACAGGGGCGACACTCCTATTCAAATTTTTAGTGCCGCCCTTACAGGGCTCCGGTTTATTTTCCATCCCGGACCCAGGGCTTACGCCCTGGGCTACGATCTGCCGGCCCTTCAGGCCTCCTTATGTGCGTTTTTATTGAATAAATTGCCTTGATTTGATTCCGAAGGAATCTGTGGAGGCCTTAGTATATCCTTCCCGATAGCGATTTTGCCAAAATACGTAGTATTTTGCAAAATCGCTATCGGAAAGGGGATCCCAAGGGGAGCAAGCTCCCCTTGGCCTTTAACTTCTTAACTCATCTTAAAAAAATGTACTACGTTGGGATTTCTACCATGAATCTTAATACTCTTTAGGCGTTGCATGGGGAAGCCGAGCTCTTCGAGCGGCGTGCAGTAGCTCCAGCGGCCATTGCGATAGAAGCCCAGCTGAAAGGCGTAGATGGGAACGCCCTGCTGCCTTGGGGCAAAGAACAAGCTTGGGTTACGGGCAACGCTGCGGCAGGTCAGGGTGTTGACTTCCTGCGGAAGCGTGAGGAAAAACAAATCGGTGAGGTAGAGGGGGTGCTCTTGTTTGGTTTTTTGAATGCAATCTAGGATAAAATAAACAGCATCGCAGTGAAAGTAGGGATTTCTGTGCGCGTAGTATTTGCGATTCATATAAGTATTTGCACAGAGGAGTAAACTCAGGCCCAGGACAAGGATGCTCATCGCTCCCGCATGAAAACGCAGTTGCTGCAGGGCCCAGATGCCCAGGATAACCCCTGCAATGGAAAACAAGAGGCTAAAACGATAGGTCACGCCCGTATTCATTCTTCCCCAAGCATAGCACGTGTATAGGCAAAACAAACAGACAACGCCTAGGCCAAACAGTAACAAAATGTGCTCCTGCGCTGGCCAGGATAAAAAGGGTGATCGTCGTTTTTTATAAATAAAAAAGCAAAAATACAGCAAAGCGCAGACCCCAAAAATGCTCAAAGCCCAGCTATTAGGGGGGTTGTTGGGTGGAACGCCTTGCGTATCAAAGAAGAAGCCCAGCGTTTCCTTAAGATTGGGCCAAACATATTTTTCTGAAAACGCCTTTTTATCATGCACCTCAAAGCCTGAGTCCTCAGCTATCGAAAGCTGAAAAACATCGGCTTGCGCCCTAAAAACGCTTTGCTGCCAGGCATAGGGCAACCACAATAACGGCAGTAAAATAAACACGGGCGACAGGACAAGGCGCCGGCGCCAGCCTAGAAGGATCACCAGGCCTACGGGCAGGACAAACAGGACCATTTCGTAACGTGTTTGGGCCAACAGGAGCATGGCCAAACTCAGTAAAGACAGCCTTTGGCTGCTGGGCTGCTTCAAATAGGCTTGAGCCGCCAAGAGCACAATCAATAAAAACACAAAACTCAAGGGCTCCATGCCAGCACCGTTAAACAGCCAGGGCAGCATGGGCAGGGCCGTAACCCCCAACAGCCCACACAGGGCCAAAATCGGGTGCGCCCATGAGATTAAAAAAGCGTAGAGCAAGAGGTAAAACACGGGGCATAAGAGGTTATTGAGCAAGCAGCCATTTTCCAGCTTAAACCCCAGCAATGTGTGGAGGATACTGACCAAGAAGGGGTAAAAAATGGGCCGCTTGTCGATGCTTTCAACAAGCGATTTTTTTTGCAAAAGGACATAGTCGTCTCCGCTTCGATAGCCTTCCTTAGCCAAAGCGGGCGAAGCATTTTTGGCAAAATGATAGGACGTCGCCATCAAAATAGGCTCATCCATCACGACATGGAAACGCCAATCCTCAGCACAAATTACGTAGGTGCTGCAGCCGACTATGCCCAAAAAGGCCAACAAAAATTGGGGCTTTTTGGAGATTTTTAAAGGAAAGTCCTTAGCGCTACGGCCTGCATAAAACAAAAAAAGCACTAACACGCCCGCCATCCAGGCATAGGCTGTAAGCGCAAAGCAACGCAGGGCTACTTCAGCGCTGAGGGCAAAAAAACCCAAAGCAACAGCAAGCGCTGCACTCACAAAAAATAGAATGATAGAAGAAACGGCACCCATAGGCTCTTAGAAAGGGCTACGGGATTTAAGGGCCAAGGGGCGCAAGCGCCCCTTGGATCCCCTCCGATAGCGATTTTTAAAAATGCAGAGCATTTTATAAAAATCGCTATCGGGTAGGCGATACAAGGCTCCCCACAGATCGCGAAGCGATCCGGGTGTATTTTAATTTCGATTCCGAAGGAATCTGTGGAGGCCTTAGTATCGGCTTCCCGATAGCGATTTTGCTGAAATACGCAGTATTTCACAAAATCGCTATCGGAAAGGGGATCCTAAGGGGAGCTAGCTCCCCTTGGCCCTTCAACTTTCAGCGCTTAGCTTATTTCAAAATGAGGACACACCCTAGTACGTAAACGTCAGCTGTACGCTATTGTCAGCAGAAGCCAAGGAAAAACTACCTCCCGTGGCATAGATAAAAATAACCCCGTAATTTTCCCCCGCAACCGGCGTAACGGGAGTCAAATAAACGGGATTATTCCCCACCGTTGCAGGGTTAGTAAGCCAGGCGTACTGAATTTGCGTCACATTATTATTCAAAATATACGCCTGTCCTGCAGCGATAATGTGTTTCGCATTGCTCTGGATGGCTGAAGTGCGCGCATTGGTCTGAGCTCTGCGAAAGGCTGGAACCGCCAAGGTGGCCAGCAATCCTATAATCGCCACGACGATCATAATCTCAATCAGAGTAAATGCGCGCACTTTATTTTTCATGGCAAAAGAACCTGTTTCGGTGATGAGGGTAAAACCACCTAAACAGGTTCTGGCTTGATTTAGTAAGTCAGCGTTATCTGTACACTGTTGTCAGCAGAACTCAAGGAGAAGCTGCCTCCAGTGGCTGAAATCGTCACCCCCGTGTATACCTCCCCGGCAACCGGCGTAATGGGCGTCAGATGGACAGGATTGTTATTCGCCGTCGCCGTCGTCGTAAGCGCCGTATAGGTAATCTGCGTCACGTTGTTGGTCAGGAGGTACTGCTGCCCCGCAGAGATAATTTGCCGAGCATTACTCTTCATCGCCGAGGTGCGCGCATTGGTTTGAGCTCTGCGAAAAGCTGGAACCGCCAAGGTAGCCAATAAGCCTATGATCGCTACAACGATCATGATTTCAATCAGGGTAAATGCGCGTAACTTATTTTTCATGGCAAAAGCTTTGGTGTTTGAAAAAAAGAACCTGTTTCGGTGATGAGGGTAAAACCACCTAAACAGGTTCTGACTTGATTTAGTAAGTCAGCGTTATCTGTACACTGTTGTCAGCAGAACTCAAGGAGAAGCTGCCTCCAGTGGCTGAAATCGTTACCCCTGTGTATACTTCCCCGGCAACCGGCGTAATCGGCGTCAGATAGGCAGGATTATTACCCGCAGTCGTCGTCGACGTAAGCGCAGTATAGGCAATACTCGTCGTATTGGTCGTCAGGATATACTGCTGGCCCGCAGAGATAATTTGCCGAGCATTACTTTGCATCGCTGAAGTACGTGCGTTGGTCTGAGCTCTACGAAAAGCTGGAACCGCCAAGGTGGCCAGTAAGCCTATGATCGCCACAACGATCATAATTTCAATCAGGGTAAAAGCGCTTGTTTTATTTTTCATAATCGGGGTAAGGTTCTTGTTGAAACGGCAATTTTTATTGCTTGATTGCCTTATTCAAAATCATTTAGCGCATCATTACAAGAACAAAATGCGTTTTTGTTATCAATTAGAACCTGTTTTAATGGGAGGGTTATGTGAAGTTTTGAGCTGATTTTAGGCAGATTTTGTGATGATTTTTGACGCATGCACCCGCGGTGCCTGCGAAAAAATCAGCTCAAAAGGTGACAAAATCGGCCAAAAGATCGCATGACAAAGCCATTAAAACAGGTTCTAAGCTTAAGGATAAGCAAAAAATAGATAAAAAACAGCTTCTTAAATCTTGACACTTTGCGCCCCATGCTTCTACTTGTTTTCATATGTTGGAAGGCTTGACACAGCGTTTAACGGAGTCCCTGAGGAAACTTTCTGGAAAGAGTTCCCTCAGCGAAAGCAATATCGCTGAAAGCTTGGAGGAAATCCAGCGTTCTTTACTCGCGGCAGATGTGCATTTTCGCGTGGCTAAGGATTTTGTCGCCAAAGTCAAAGCGGAGGCCCTAGGCCAGGCCGTTACGCAATCCGTCAGCCCTGGACAGCAGTTCACCAAAATCGTTTACGATGCCTTGGTGGCGCTTTTTGGTGACAGCCCTACCCTCAAAAGCAAACCCGTCCATATCCTGATGGTGGGCCTGCATGGTGCTGGGAAAACAACCACCTGTGCCAAACTGGGCCGCTTGCTCAAAAAACAAGGCTACCGCCCTGCGCTGATCGCCTGTGACCTGTATCGCCCAGCGGCCATTGACCAACTGCGGATTTTAGCCCACAAGGAAGGCCTCTTGTTTTATGGAGAACCCCAAAACAAGGACGTGCTGAGCATGGCTCAAAACGGCCTCACGGCCATGCAAGCCGCTGGAGCCGATGCTTTCATTTTTGACACAGCTGGCCGCTTGCATATCGATGCTCCGTTGATTAACGAAATCAAACAGCTACGCGAACGCCTCGCCCCTGAGGAAATTTTCTTCGTTGCCGATAGCGCCTTAGGACAGGAATCCGTACACATTTGCCAAACCTTCCATGCCGCCACGCCGCTTACAGGGATTATTTTAACCAAGCTCGACAGTGATGCCCGTGGCGGCGCTGCCCTCTCGATGAAGGCCATGACTCAGGTGCCGATTCGTTATATGGGCCACGGCGAAAAGGCGGAAGATTTTTCCCCCTTTTTTGCCGATCGCATGGCGCAACGCATCCTAGGCATGGGCGACGTGGTTTCCTTGGTAGAAAAAGCCCAAGACCTCCTCGATCAAAAAGAAACCGAGCGCCTAGCCGCTCGCATGGAAAAAGCTGAGTTTGATTTTGAGGATATGCTCAGTCAAATGCAACAAATGAAGCGCATCGGCTCCCTAGGCAGCATTGCCAAGCTCCTGCCAGGCATGAGCGCTCTGAACGTTGGCGAAAAGGAAGAACTCAAGCTCAAACACAGCGAGGCCATCATCAAATCCATGAACCCCAAGGAAAGGCGCCAACCACGGCTCCTAGAGGTCTCCAGCCGCCGCTCACGCATTGCCAAGGGCGCAGGCGTTCACCTACGCGAGGTCAATGCCCTACTCAAACAATACGAAACTATGAAAAAGTTCATGAAGCTCTTTGGCGGCGGCAGCAAGCTCAAAAGCCTTATGGGCAAATTTAAGTAACCCCCGCACTTTTTCTATGGAGGACATTCGAGACATTCATGGCGTGGTTTCTACACACCCATGGAAACTAGGAATCGCGCTAGGCCTTATCGTCGCTTGCGCTCTATGGCTGCTGCTACGCAGAAAGCCCCGCCTCGCCCCTAGGCTTTCCCCCTACCAGGAAGCCTATCAAGCCCTCCTGGCCTGCCAAGAACTCCTCGAAGCCGGCGATGACTACGCCCTCTCCATTCAGGCTTCCTACATTCTACGCCGCTACCTAGAACGCTCCCTCCAGCTGCCCATTGTCGAATCCACCACCGCCGAGTGCCAACAACTCCTCTTTGCACAAAAAGACAAGGCCCATGCCCAAGCCTGCGTCAGCTTCCTAGACCGCTGCGACCTCATCAAGTTCGCTCGTGCCCAGATCCCACCCCACGAACGCAAAAGCTTCATCGACCGAGCGGTGGCGTTGCTGGTAAAAGGAGAGGAAGAAGAGAAGAAATAGAAGCAGAAGGGGCTAAGGGGCGCTTGCGCCCCTTAGGATCCCCTACTGGTAGCGATTTATTAAAATGCTAACGCATTTTAGATAAATCGCTACCAAAGAGGGCATACTAAGCCCCCACAGATCGCGAAGCGATCGCATCTATTTGTGAGCTTAGTTAGGACGTGTGATCAATTAAATTTAAAACCTGTTTTGATGGATCTGTTAGGGTTGATAAACAATTATTTAAAAACAAACCACAAAATGAGAGCCCTGAAGGGGCGATTCATTAAAATATATCAAATTTATCTAAAAATTAACTATGGTCAATATATTAGGTTTAATGAATCGCCCCTGTAGGGCTCAACATCTTTTTTCTATGCCTAACCCAGGGCTAAAGCCCTGGGCTGACAAGGATTCGCCCCTTCAGGGCTCTCATTTTGTGGTTTTAAGCTTAATTAAATGATCACACGCCCTAAGACCTCTGAACTTCGGGAAGAAAGGAGCTACCCCGTCGGCTCAACATGGGCATTGTTTCGCAAGAGACTACGCCTGTGTTCTTCCGTTACAGTCCTAAAAGCTAGACTACGCCTGTATTCGTAAGCCTCTTGAATACGTAAGCGCCGCTGGGCTTCCTGGGCCTCCTGACGCGCCCATTGGGCAAAACGAGCTTGCTCTTTTTCAATGAACCGGTTATAGCTCTTTGCTGAAGCTGTTTGAACGCAAGCTATAACGATCGATCCAAGTAGCAGTAATAAATTTAATTTGACTTTCATCATGATTTTTTAATATGCTCATGGATACTTATTAATGAAGAACCAAGGAAAATCAATCGAATAATCTTCGAGCCGTATTCCCAGCCGCAGCAAGGGATTCGCGTCTCGCTGCCTCTTCTGCTAGCCTTTCTGCATCCTGTTGTGCCTCAACGCGGCTCAGACGCTCCCGTATCGAAGCCACGAGTTCGGCAGCGCGTTGCCTTTCATCGGCTTCTCTTTGCTCCGCCTGAACGCTTTGCTGCACGAGGGCTTCTCTTTCCTCTGCCGTTAGCTCTGCTCTTAATACGGCCAGCGCAGAGGCTTCCATTTCCGCTTCAAGGGCCCCATCGTAGCGAGCTTCTAGCGCTTGTCTCGCTGTTTGAGTTTGCGCGGCACTGAGCCCCATGGCTGCCGTTGTTTGCTCCAAAGCTTCAATCTCAGCGTCAAGCTGCTCATTATTTTCTATTTGAATGTCCCTTAGCCGCTGAACCTGTGCAGCTCTTACCATCGCTCTTGTAAGCGCTATGGCTGTTCTTCTTTCCGTTTGCACACGCGTAGCAAAACGGCCTGCTTCATTGCGCACATTTTGCTGTGGCATTTGGACTGCCGGCCTCAACGCATCACACCAAGCCTCTAACTGAGCCTCAACAGCAGCTTCTGCCTCAACAGCAAGCCTGGCTTCATGTGCAACGGTCGAATTCGCGAAAGCCGAAGCCCCCTGAACGCAAGATGCGGCGTTAAATCCCAATAATAACAATAAACTTAATTTGCTTTTAATCATAATTTTTTGTGTTTTTAAATCAATAACTATATTTATTGATTTTTTCGCTTTTTTTATTTTAACGATTTATTAACACAGCGGAAAATTTTCACGTTTTCCGCTGCGGGTTGACAATTAAGACTGATAATCTTTAACCAAATAAGTTCTTCTGAAGGCTTCGAGCGCCAGGATTTTGCTGCAGGCGATGCTCTAGCTCTGCACGTCCACGCCTAGCATTTACTGCACGTTGGTACTGAAGTTCTTCATCGAGCTCTTGAATCCGAATCCGATCCTGATTCGGTTCAGCTTGTTCCTGAGCAGCCCGAGCTTCCCGAGCAGCCTCAACACGCAAGCGCCGCTGAGTCTCCTGAGCTTCCTGAGCCTGCTGACGACGAGCCTCTTGCGCTTGTCGAATCTGCTGAGCGGTCTGCGGTATAAAACGACGATTTCTTTCTTCATCGGGCTGGTTGAGTTCTCTAGCCCCGTGAACGCAAGATATCACGTTTAATCCTAATAGTAACACTACACTTAATTTTCTGTTAATCATGGTTTTTAATGGTTTACTTATTTTTTACTTTTTTTACTTTTTTTTACTTATTAAGTAGCGGAAAACATAAAAATTTTCCGATGATTTTTGGTTTTTAAGCTTGATTTTCACCATCAGGGAAAAGGTTCTGATTATACGGATGATTTGGCAGGTTCTGCCTGATAAATCTTGCGTTTTTGTGCTGTTGCTTAATGCTTGGAGGCTGCGTAAGCGGCACTGCAGCAGGAGCAACAGCCTGAACTACGGCATTATCAATAGCCGCTACACCACGCACTGCGGCTACCTGATTGGCGCGTGCAGCGTTTTGTTCTGCTTGTCGTTCCGCTTGTCTGCGTGCTATAATCGCTCTAACAGCTGCAAGGTTTCTATCTCTTTCAGTTTCTCTACGCTCACGTGCGTTATCTGCGCCGCCCTGGACGCAAGATACAACGTTCAATCCAAGTAACAATAATAAACTTAATTTGCTTTTCATCCTGATCCCTTTAGTGGTTTTTTGATTTTCAATAAATCAACACTTTCCCCTTATATCTTTTACTAGAAATATGTCAATATATTTTCTTTAAAAACAAAAACTTTTCTTTTTTTAAAAAAAATATTGACACGCGCTTTGGGCCTCCTTAGCCTTCCTCCCATATTTGATAGTTCCTTTCAAAGCGAGCGTAGCTCAGTTGGTAGAGCACTACCTTGCCATGGTAGATGTCGTGGGTTCGAATCCCATCGCTCGCTCCATTTTAGATAACCGTGGAAGCCAGAGCCCTTTTTTGTTCCTCTCTTGAGGGGTTTTTCAAAACCTTTTTTGATCTCTCCTCGGAACCCTGGCTTTGGCTGGACCGGCTCCCAGAAGCCCTGGAAGCATTTTTTTCAGCTGAGGGCCTTCTTTTCCCAAGAGCCCCATCGGCTGCTTTGGCCCATTCGGGCTCCATTTATGTGCACCCCAGTGTTCGCTTGCCGCTTTACGGCAGCCTCCAAGGCCCCATATACATTGGGCCCCACGTCACCCTGCGTGAAGGCATAGCCTTGCGCGGCCCACTGATTTTAGCCAGTCACTGCGAAGTCGGGCACGCCTGCGAAGTCAAAGGCAGCATCCTGCTGCCCCATTCCCGAGCGCCGCACTTCAATTACGTGGGAGATTCCATCTTGGGCCACAACGCACGCCTGGGCGCCGGAGCGATCTTGGCCAATTTACGCTTTGACGAAAAACCCGTAAAGGCGCGTACACCAGCGGGCCCCGTCGCTACGCAGCGGCGCAAATGCGGCGCTTTTATTGGCGACAACGCCCGCATCGGCTGCAACGTCGTCCTACAACCCGGCAGCGTTGTACTGCCTCAAACCCAAATCCTACAGGCGCCATGACAACAACGCAGGGCTGTTGCCTCATTTTGCCCCCGGAAGCTCCCCAAGGGCGGGCCGATCGCGTGCTCACGCATTTATTGGAAAATCTGGACCTTTTTGAAGCTGGCCTCGAAGCCCTCCAAGACCTTGGCCCGCTAAGCCGCACGCAGATTCAAAAAGCCTTCAAGGCAGGCCTGATCCAGCGCAACGGCAAGGCCCTTGACCAAAACACTCCGCTTGGGCCAGGAGACAGGCTCTGGGTGGCCCTGATTCGGCCAGAAATCGCGCAGACCCTCCAGCCGCATAAAATCCCCCTGGCCATACTTTATGAAGATGAGGACCTCCTGGCGCTCAACAAGGCCTGCGGCCAAGTCGTCCACCCCGGCAGCGGCACCGGCCAAGATACCCTCGTACACGGCCTGCTCTACCATTGCCGCTACGATGCCAGCGACACCCTACGGCCAGAGCCCCTGGCGCTGAGCACCCTTGGCGGACCTCTGCGGCCCGGCGTCGTCCATCGCCTCGATAAGGAAACAACAGGAGTCATCCTTTTTGCCAAAAGCAACCAAGCCTATCTGAGCCTCATTGAGCAGTTTCAGCAGCGAAAAATCAAAAAAACCTACCTAGCCCTCGTCAAAGGCCACCCCAGACTCGAAGGCGGTATCTTTGACGGCGCCATCGACAGGCATCCCGTGCAAAGGCAAAAAATGCAGGTCGTCTCTTCAGGTGGACGCCCGGCTGTCACCTATTGGAAATGCCTCAAGCGCTTCCCCTGCGGCGCTAGCCTCATCGAATGCCGCCCCCACACGGGCAGAACCCACCAAATCCGCGTACACCTCAGCCATGCCCGCTTGCCGATTTTGGGTGATATTACCTATGGTTACACGCCCCTGAGCACCCTTCCGGCTCCAGCTTCACGCGTCCTTCTCCACGCCCTGAATATAACCTTTGAGCACCCCAGCTCAGGAAAGCCGCTAACGCTCGAAGCACCGATACCCGAGGATTTTAAGGTGTAAGGCGTAAGGGATAGGCTAGGGGGCGCTTGCGCCCCTTAGGATGGTTTTAGGGGGGCATTGGGGGTTGGGACGGCGTCATGGAAGTGACTCACGCACCGTAGTGCGCTACGCACTTCCCTTCCTTGTCCGAACCCCCAATGCCTCCCCTAAAACCGGCTCGAAGCAATTCATAAAACACTCCCCGATCGCTTCGCGATCTGTGGGGGGCTTAGTATATGCTTCCCGATGGGCAATTTTACCATAAATGCGCTAGCATTTTGTAAAATTGCCTATCGGAAGGGGATCCTAAGGGGCACAAGTGCCCCTTAGCCCTTAACACTTACGGCGTCATAGCAGGCGGGGGTAATTTCCTGGACAAAGCGGCTTGGGGTGTTTCGGGTGACGTAGCCATACTTGCCTAGGCCGCTGACTGCTGGGTAGAGCAGATACAGGACGTCCTTGGCGCGGGTGACGGCAACGTAAAAGAGGCGGCGTTCTTCTTCGACGTCGCCGCTATCGATGGCGCGTTTGAGGGGGAAAAGGCCATCGGCCAGGCCGATGAGAAACACATGGCAAAACTCCAGACCCTTGGCTTGATGGACAGTCGTGAGCCGCAGACGCTGTTCGTGGGGATGGTTGCGCATCTCGAGGGTTTCAGACCCCATGAGGGCCAGTTGAGCCAAAAACTCTTCCAGGGTTTCGTAACGCTCGGCAAAGCTGGCCAGGCCGTCGAGGTCATCGCGCCGAGATTGCCAATTGGGGTGCAGGGTACGCAAAAAATCTCCATACCAGCCTTCGATGGCCAGGGTAATCAGCTGCGCTGGGGATAGCTCCTGAACGGCCGTTGCCTGACGTTGCTTGTAGTTAAAAAGGTCCACCGGCGGTCCTGCCGGCTGCATGGCAGGGACGCGATGGCTTTCGAGTTTTTGCAGGACTTTTACGAGGTCCTTATAGTCCTCGACGGCTTCTTCAGGGAGCTTGCTGACGATGCTTTCGTGCCCCAAAACCTGAATCACGCTGAGCTGCTCTTTTTGGGCCTGGGCTTGGGCAAGACTGAGTAAGCGCAAGGCCGTGCGTGGCCCGACTTTGGGCAAAAGGAGCATAAAACGCTGAAAGGCCGCGCTGTCCTGCGGATTGAGCACAAAACGCAGCTGCGAGACGAGGTCCTTGATGTGGGCTTGCTCAAAAAAACGCACACCACTAGTGATTTGATAATCAATCCCGGCGCGCGACAGCTCCATCTGCAGGTCCATGGACTGGTAGTGCGCGCGGTACAAAATGGCCATCTCGTTGGCGGAAACGCCTTCCTTGGTCAGCGCCTGAATGCGTCTAACGATAAACTGCGCTTGTTGACGGCTATCCGCCATGGCCAGCAACAAAGGCTTTTGGCGCGACGCACGCACGGCTTTGAGTTTTTTGGAAAACGCGGCATCCTGGTTACGGTGCTCCAAAATGGCGTTAGCGAGCTCCAAAATTTCTGGCGTTGAGCGGTAATTGGTCTGAATTTTATAAACTTTAGCCTGGGCGTAACGCTTGGGAAACTGCAAGATATTGCCAATATCAGCTCCACGCCAGGCATAGATCGACTGAGCATCATCGCCCACCACCATAATGCGTTGATGCTGAGCAAGGATTTCAAGCAGGGCCTCCTGCAAAGGGTTGGTGTCCTGGTACTCATCCACCAAGATATATCGGAATTTATCCCTGTACCCTTGGGCCAATTGCGGCTCCTGGCGCAGGAGTCGCAGCCACAAAGTCAATAGATCGTCATAATCAACGGCTTGCTGAGCGCGTTTATTTTCCGTATACGTCTTCGCAAAGGCCAGCAAGGTCGACATATCCTCGGCATGCTGCGCATAGCGTTGCGCAATCACGGCTTCGAGGCTGTTTTGGCAATTGTGCGCATAGCTCATCATTTCAGCTACAACACTGGGCTTAGGCCGTTCCTTCGAGCGCGACCACTGCGGGTCCACATGGCGCATGGCTTCGGACAAAAGCATTTCAGCGTCATTTTGGTCTAAAATCGTAAAATTACGCTCCAGGCCAATTTTGTCGCCATGGCTTCTGAGGATTTTTTGACCAATGTGGTGAAAAGTCCCACCAGAAAAATCCGACCCTGGATGGCCCGTCAGGCCCTCAACGCGCTCGAGCATCTCATGGGCCGCCTTGTTCGTAAAGGTCAGCAATAGGATTTGGTGGGCTGGCACCGCTTGTTCCAAAAGGTAGGCAACCCGATAAATCAAGGTGCGCGTCTTGCCTGAACCTGCTCCAGCCAGCACGAGGGCTGGCTCATCCAGCGGAGCCGTAACGGCCGCATATTGTTCGTCGTTTAAAGCTTTTCTAAAATCTATCATATTACCTTATTGATAATGTCCGTATCAAAATAATTGCAGTCCATGCCCGCATTGACCACGATGCTCTGCGCGTTAATCCCGCTGGATACAGGGCTGAGTAAAAAAACAATCGCATTGGCGACCTCCTGCGTTGTAAGGGCTTTTTTCCTAAACGTCATGGCTTCAGCATAAAGATAAGCCTTTACATAGCCGGGAATCCCCGCCGAGGCCGTCGTTTTCAGCGGACCTGAGTTGACGCTATTGAAGCGCACCTGGGTATCGCTGCTAAAGGACTTTGCCAAAAAACGCACACTGCTTTCAAGCGCTGCCTTGACCGGAGCCATATAACCGTAGTTTTCTGCCGTTACTTGCGAGGAAATCCCTAAAGTCACTACGGAAGCCTGCGGATGCATCAAGGGCTTAAGCACTCGGCTGATTTCTACCAAGGAAAAACAGGAAATCTGCATAGCTTGTAAAAAATCGGCCCGCAAGGTCTCATGAAAGGGTTTAAAGCCTTCAGAATAATTAGCAAAGGCCAGCGCATGCACCAGCCCATGCAAAGGGCCCTGGGCCCCCAGCCGAGCAGGCAAATCGTTAATCTGCTCAGGATCCTGAACCTCGCACACAAAGCAAGGCCGCTCGCCCAAAAGGGCGCTTAGGGACTCCCTACGCGCCTGCGTATGCACGCCATAAATGACCCTAGCGCCCAAAGCTTCCAAGGTCTGCCCCGTAATCCAAGCAATGCTACGACGGCTCGACAGCCCAAACACAGCCACGTTTTTACCCTCTAAATCCAAAAAAGCATTCATAGCTGCGCCCTCCTCCCCAAAGCACAACGCAGCGTCATCAAGGTCTGCGTGCCCCGGCTTACCTTCCCTTTCAAAAACTCAAAACCACCCAAGGATTCCTCCCAAACCACGGCCACCTGCAAAACATCGCCTGGCCCCGCTGTGTGCCGGAAACGCGCCTCGATGATCTTCGACAACACCGGCACCCCCGGAAGGGTCCCCTGTTTACGCCCCAAATAAAAAGCCGCCGCCTGAAAAACCATCTCGCACAAGAGCACTCCAGGCACCAAGGGAACCCCAGGATAATGCCCCGCTACGTCCTTCTGCTGCACCGCATAGGAAGTCACCACCCCGGCATCGTCCACGCTCAACACCGCGTCGATGAACAAAAAAGGAGGCCTGTGAGGAATGGTGTTGTAGATGAGGTTGTTCATGGTGAAGTAAATAAAGGGCCAAGGGGAGCTCGCTCCCCTTGGATCCCCTACAGGTAGCGATTCATTAAAATACTACGTATTTATAATAAATCGCTACCTGGGTAGGGCGATACAAGGACCCCTCCAGATCCCGTTGGGATCGTACGAAAAGTACTCCCGGATCGCGAAGCGATCTGTGGGGGCCTTGGTATAGGCTTCCCGATAGACAATTTTTATAATATGCCCTAGCATTTTTAAAAATTGCCTATCGGAAAGGGGATCCCAAGGGGAGCAAGCTCCCCTTGGCCCTTTATTTACTTCACCATGAACAACC
>JANYDI010000061.1 GCA_025363695.1 Opitutia bacterium | reverse complement strand
TTTTTGAGCCCTACAGGGGCGACACTCGTATTCAAATTCTGAGTGCCGCCCTTACAGGGCTCCGGTTTGTTTTTCATATCAAACCCAGGGCTTACGCCCTGGGCTACGATATGCCGGCCTTTCAGGCCTCCTTATGTGTGGCTTGATCAATGACTTAGATTAGACTTAATGGATGACACGCCCTAATTTGGCTCAGATGATTTTTCCTTCACAGAACCTAATATATCCTTCCCCGATAGCGATTTATCTAAAATGCGCTAGCATTTTAATAAATCGCTATCGGAAATGGGATCCTAAGGGGCGCCAGCGCCCCTTAGTTCTTGGTAGGTACGCCTTAAGCCCTCCTCGAGGCCAATTTCGGCTTCCCAGCCGAGTTGGGTGATTTTTGAAATATCAAGGCATTTCCTGGGCGTGCCATCGGGGAAACTTGGGTCAAAGTAAAAGCGATCTTTGGGAAAACCGATAATGTCGGCCAAGAGGTGAGCCAGTTGCTCGATGGAGAGGTCCTTTCCGGTGCCGATATTGATGGGGTCTTCCGAGCTATAACGTTGCATGAGGAGCAAGCAGGCTCGCGCAAGGTCATCGACGTGAAGAAACTCGCGCAGGGCCTGGCCGCTGCCCCAGATGGAGACGCGCGGAGCGTTTTGGAGCTTGGCTTCGTGGATTTTGCGTATCAGCGCCGGGACAACGTGGCTTGTGCTTAAATCATAACAATCGCCTGGGCCATAAAGGTTGGTCGGCATGGCGGCAATAAAGTCGCAAGCGTATTGCCTACGGTAACTACGGCACAGCTCAATGCCTGCGATTTTGGCAATCGCGTACGCTTGGTTAGTGGGCTCCAGGAGGCCGCTCAGTAGGGCCGTTTCAGCGATGGGCTGTGGAGTCATTCGTGGATAGATACACGAGGAGCCTAAAAAAAGCAGTTTTTCAACGCCATAACGATAGGCGCTGTGCATCACATGGGTGGCGATGGCAAGGTTTTCATACGCAAATTGGGCCGGGAAATCCCTGTTTGCTGCAATGCCCCCGACTTTCGCCGCTGCCAAAAAGACCCACTGCGGCCGCGCCTGCTCCATCCAGTCCTCGACTTCCTTTTGCCGCGTCAAGTCGACTTCCTGCCGACTAGGCAGCAAAAGCGTATGCCCACTGCCGCTCAGGGCTCGAACCAGGGCGCTGCCCACCATGCCGCGAGAGCCGGCTATCCAGATTTTCATTGAGTTAGAGTAAAGGGATTTTAAAGGGCCAAGGGGCACTCGTGCCCCTTAGGATCCCCTACAGGGTGCGATTTATTAAAATACTACGTATTTATAATAAATCGCACCCTGGTAGCATATACTAAGGCACCCCACAGATTCCTTCGGAATCGGCAAAACCAGGAGGCGCCAGATCGTTGATGCAAACCTTTTTATTTTATAAAGTAAAGAAAAAACACTTGCATAAAGTTTCTCATTATTACATAAACTTCCACAGAAAACTTCGATCCCAAAGGGATCTGTGGGGGGCTTAGTATATGCTACCAGGGTGCGATTTATTATAAATACGTAGTATTTTAATAAATCGCACCCTGTAGGGGATCCTAAGGGGCACGAGTGCCCCTTAGCCCTTCCTTCCTCCCTTTCTTCCTCCTTCTCCTCTCATGAAAAAAACGGCATTTATTACAGGGTGTACGGGCCAGGACGGTGCGTTGTTGTCGGCATACTTGTTGGGCAAGGGGTACTACGTGCACGGCCTGAAGCGGAGGTCCTCGTCGCCGAATACGGAGCGGGTGGACCATTTGTATCAAGCTACGCAGGTCAAGGATAGGCGTTTTTTTTTGCATTATGGAGACATGACGGATGCGACGAACCTTCTGCGCTTGCTCAACGAGGTACGTCCGGATGAGATTTATAACCTTGCGGCGCAAAGCCACGTGCATGTGAGTTTTGAGACGCCGGAGTATACGGCAAATGTGGATGCCATGGGCCCTTTGCGTTTGCTGGAGGCGTTGCGCATCCTGAAGCTGGATGCAAAACTGTATCAGGCCTCAACGTCAGAGCTTTATGGGAACTCAGGGCCCTGTCCGCAGTCAGAAACTACGCCCTTTGCTCCGTGTAGCCCCTATGCAACCGCCAAGCTGTATGCCTATTGGATCACTCTAAACTACCGTCAGGCTTATGGCTTGCATGCCTCCAACGGGATTTTGTTTAATCATGAAAGCCCCTTACGTGCTCAGACCTTTGTTACGCGGAAAATCACCCAGGAAGTGGCAAAGATTTATCATGGAACTTCAGATTGTCTTTACCTAGGGAACCTCAATGCCAAGCGCGACTGGGGCCATGCTCAGGACGCCATTGAGGGCATGTGGCGGATTGTGCAGCAGGCGCAGCCGGGTGATTACGTCTTGGCTACAGGCCAAAGCCACACCGTGCGTAGCTTTGTCGAATTGGCTTTTTCGCACATCGATATTCCTATTATTTGGGAAGGCGAGGGCCTTCACGAGCTGGGCCGTCATGCGCACACAGGCAAAGTGCATATACGCATAGATCCGCGTTATTTCCGGCCCAACGAGGTGCATCACTTGTGCGGCGATGCCTCCAAGGCCCGCCGAGAACTGGGCTGGTCACCCCGCATCCGCTTCGAAGAGCTCGTTGCCGAAATGATGAAGGCAGACATCGAAAAAGGGCTAAGGGGCGCTTGCGCCCCTTAGGATCCCCTACAGGTAGCGATTTATTAAAATACTACGTATTTATAATAAATCGCTACCTGGGTAGGTGGATACTAAGGCCTCCCGGGATCGCGAAGCGATCTGCGGGGGGCCTTGTATAGCCTATCCCGATGGGCGATTTTTAAAAATGCATCGCATTTTTGAAAATCGCCCATCGGAAAGGGGATCCAAGGGGACTGCGTCCCCTTAGCCCTTTTCCCCTTGGCCCTTTTAACTTTCAGCAAATTAGCCTTGACTTTTGCACATAAATGGAAATACAGCTTGTCATGCGTGCGTTTTTGATGGTACTTCTTGGGTTGTTGCCCCTGGCGGGGGGGCTTTTCGCCGTAGATATTGTAGAAATCAATGATTTTGAGTCCTACAATAGGGTGTATTGCGATTTAAAAAAGGAAGAAAGCTGGATAGATATCGTAAGTATAAGCGAGTGCATGCTCGATGTGCCGGGGATTAGCGGTGAGCAATCGATTATCATCAGGCATCGGCTGACCTCGTCTTGCTTCTACCTTGGCGAATACGATAAGGCCTTGGCGTTTGCCAAAAAAGCCTGCACTCAGGCTACAAGCGATGTTGCTTTGAGGGCAAAGAGTTTATACCTTCTATCAGCTGTTTATAGAGTCAAGGCCCGCGCTAGCCCGGAGCACCCAAGGTTTGCGAGTCTTTGTTTTTCAAGCATCAGGGAGGCCTTGGAGCTTGTAGCCAATAATCCCGTGGATGATCTCACCAAGGCCAAGGTGCGTTTTAATGCCGGGGCGGCTTATCACGACCTTAAGAAGGACTACATAACGGCCTTGTCTCATTACTTCCATGCAAAGATCTTGTTTGAAGAGGGAAGCGACGATGCTGTGCGCGTTTTGCTGCGTCAGCTTCGCTGCTTAGTGGAGTCTGAAGATCCGAATACGGCGCGCACCGAGGTAGACAAAATAAGCGTTAACCCCTATACAAGGACGGGCGTTCAGCTGCAGCTCCTAAGGGCTAAGATTGCCTATCAGTTGGGAGACTCCATCGATGCGCTGCATCTTGCTCTGGAAGCCCTACCTATTGCTTCGGCTAAATCCATGAAAGCCGAAGTAGCGCTGCTTTCAGAAGTGATAGAGCAGGCTAAGAATATCCTGTTAAATAGGGTTTGAGGGGCGCATTGGGGGTTGGGACGGCATCACTCTCGCGCTCGAGTGCTGTAGCACACGTCGCGCTCAGTTCTTTGTCCGAACCCCCAATGCACCCCTCAAACCAGCTCGAAGCCGTTCATAAAATACACTCGGATCGCTTCGCGATCTAGGAGGGGCTTAGTATGCCCTCCCAGGTAGCGATTTATTATAAATACGTAGTATTTTAATAAATCGCTACCTGTAGGGGATCCTAAGGGGCGCAAGCGCCCCTTAGCCTTCTACTCCCTTTTCCTTAGAGCTTTCTTGCATATAGTTGATGAGGCGTTGGTTAAATTCGTCAGCGGAGTTATGCCCTATGAGCTTGAGGGCCTGGACCATGGCGGCGACTTCGACTAGGTGGGCCATATCGCGGCCGGGTTTTACGGGGATTTCGACATGGGGGATGGAAATGCCCAGGACGGGGTAGTAGTGTTGCTCGAGGCCGGTGCGTTCTTCGTCCATACCGGGGTACCATTCGGTGAAGGTGACGACCAGGTCGAGGCGTTTTTCCATGCGAATGGAGCGTATGCCAAAAAGCTCACCAATATTGATGATGCCTAGGCCTCGGCATTCCATGTAGCCGCGGCTGAGTTCGGAGCTTTGGCCCACGACGGCCTGATCGTTTACGAGCTTAAAGTAGGTGAGGTCGTCCGAGACAAGGCTTTGGCCCATTTGGATGAGCTTGAGGGCGCATTCGCTTTTGCCTACGCCGCTTTTACCGCGCAGGAGCGTGCCAATGCCCTTGATGTCTAGGAGGGTGCCGTGTACGGCTACGCGTGGAGCGAAGTATTCCTCCAGCACGAGGGCAATTTCGGCAGAAAAATCTTTAGATTTGCAGGGTGTGCGGATGAGGGGGATGGCATAGGCTTTGGCCACCTCGAGCATGCCCTTGGTGGGGGCTAAGTTGCGTGAAACCATCATACAGGGGATGTTTTTTTCCGCTATCCTGGTGATGATATCACGTTGCTGCTCGTCGCTATGATCACGCAGGTAGGCCATTTCTCCGGCGCCAAACAACTGGATGCGTTTGTGCGCAAAGTGGCGGAAATACCCCGTAAGGGCCAAGGCGGGCCGATTGAGGCTTTTTTCTCCAATGATCTTACCCAGGCCGTCGTGGCCCGCTACGAGCTCAAACTGGAAACGCTTCTTGCAGTGTTCGTAGAGCTCTTCAACCGAGATGCTTTCCTTGCTGCGTACAAGATCTTTTTTAGAATCTGTCTTCATGGGGAGCTCTGTATTACTAAGAGCCTAGCTGTCCTTTCCAGAATTCTACACGATCAACAAAAGCTTCCAATTGCGTACGCAAGCCATAAAAGTCACTCCGATCCAACCAAAGCCGGAGCGTTAAAAAAATACTATCTGTGGGGGCATGATACCCAAAAGCTGCGCCTGCGGTCTGATTGCCAAAGAGATTGGCCTCCAATAATGTTTGCATTTTATCTGTGTTTTTTGAAAAGGAATTTATCGGGGCATAGACGTGTAAAAAAAGCCGATCCGGACTGGGCTCTATGTGAACAACGAGGGTTTCGTCAAACACCAAACTGCACACACCTTTGTCATCGAGCTTGAGCTCTCCAAGCTTTATGTATTCACCCAACTCCCTCAAAAATGCTCCAACTTCCATGACTAAAAAATTACTGTATAGTAGGGTAGTTCGCTTTTCAAGCATGAAGTCAAAATTTATTTACACTTGACACGCTCGTCCAATAAACTACCTTGGGGGGCTATGCGGATTTTGATCTTTGTTTCTTTTGCTGTCTTGGCGCTTGTCGGGTGCTCAGGGCATCGTGGCGAAGCGCGTGTTCCAGGTTCGGCTGTGCAACGTGTATCCAAGAAGGCCAGCGCATGGGACCCGAGCTTATGGCCCCATCAGCGTCCGGGGGCTATTGATCCTGATCCTGCCGTTACTTATGGGCGCCTGGAAAACGGTATGGCCTATGCCATCCTGCCCAATGATACGCCTAAGGGGCACGTTTCGGTCCATCTGTGCGTGCGGTCTGGTAGTGTCAGCGAGGATGGACCCTTGAGCCCACAGGCCCAAAGTGCCGTAGATGCCGGCCAGGAAGCCTATCCGCATGATGAGCGGGGTGTCCTGCATTTGCTGGAACATTTATCCTTTTTTGGTGGCGAATATTTTGACTGGAGCCTTGAGGCTACAAAACGGGGTGGGACCAACCCGCTTGTGGAGGTGTTGCAGAGAGCTGGCATGGCCTTTGGTCCTCATACCAATGCCTTTACCAGCTATGATCGCGTGGTCTACATGCTGGATGGTACCCAAAACACGCCTACGTTTGTTACCACTTTGCTCAAGGCCATGCATGACTTTGCTGGAGGCCTTAAGCTGAAGCCCGAGGCCATAGAAAAAGAGCGTCCCATCGTCCTGAGCGAAAAACGACAACGCGATACCCCTGATTACCAGTCCTATAGGGCCGAGATGGAATTTTTGTTTTCTGGCAGCCGTGTAGCTGGACGTTCTCCCATCGGCAGTGACCGCGTCATCCATGAAGTCACTCACGATACCGTACAAGGTCTTTATAAAAGGCTTTATCGCCCGGACAACATGATGCTTGTGGTTGTCGGTGCGGTTGACGTGGCTGCTTTGGAGCAGCAGATTCAGACGCTTTTTGGGGATCTTAAAAATCCGAGCTCAGCCCTTCCAAAACTCGACTACGGGCAAGCTCCCCTAACCCAAGACCTACGCGTGGGCGTGCATGTTGAGGCAGAAAGCCCTCAGGTCAGCGTCAACTTTTATCAACTAAGTCCTTACGAGCCTAAGGTTGAAACACTGGCTCAGCATAATCTTCAGATAAAGCGTACGCTGGCCAAGATGATCCTTATGGACCGCATGGTGCGTCTGATAGCGGAAGAAGGCTCACCGTTTCTGTCGGGTTCCTTCGAAATCTATAATTTTATCAATTTTGTTCAGGGTAGTGAGTTTTCCATCGACACCAAACCCGAATACTGGGAAAAAGCCCTAGAGCTGGGCGAACGCACGCTCCGGCAGGCCCTTGAATATGGCTTCAGTCAGGCTGAATGTGATCGTGCTACCAAGGCCGTCCTCAACCAAATGGAGGAAATAGTCCGCTGTGCCACAACGCGTCCCACGTCCCGGTTGGCCACTAGCCTCGTTGCTTCCTTTTTCAGTGGATTTGTTTTTGAAAGCCCTGAGCAACAATGGGAACTCCTCAAGGATTTCCTCGCAAAGGTCAGCTGTAAGGATATTGAGGCTACGTTTCGCGAGGCTTGGTCTTTGCCAGGTACATGGATTTTTGTTTCCGGCAATCTTCCACCGCTTCAGGGCAATAGCGAAGATTACGTGGCTGCCCTTTACCGTCGTAGTCAAAAAACAGCCGTTGAACCCTGGAAAGACGCACCCCTTAAGCCCTGGGCTTATGAAAACTGGGGGCCTGCAGGGGATATTGTTAAGCGTGACTATAGAGAAGACCTGGGTGTCACGCAGCTCACCTTTGCCAACAATACACGGGTGACTTTGAAGCCTATGCACTTTCAGAGCAATCAGGTGGCCCTTGAATGCGCCGTGGGCGGGGGGCTTTTGGACCTGCCTGGCGAAGACCGTAGCCTCATTGCCCTTTATCAGAACTGCTACCTTGCAGGCGGCCTCGAAGCCCATTCCCTGGAAGATCTGAAGCTGATTCTTAAGGGAAGGCCCGTAGGCTGGGCCACCCTTGTGGATGAGGACGGTTTTGTCTATTCTTCACAAACCACGCGTTCCGACCTCAAGACCAATTTACAGCTCTTCTGCGCTGCGTTGATGGCCCCCGGTTATCGTCCAGAGTCTTTGCGCATCTTCCACAAAAACATGGACCTCCTTTACGATAACTTACCTAAAAGCATAGAGTATACGAAGCAAATAACGGAACCCTACGTGTTGCATAACAAAGATCCTCGCTTTGAGTTTCCTTCCAAGGAACAGCTTTATGCGTTAAATTTGAGTGACTTAAAAAACTGGGTGCAAAAACCCCTGCAAAGCGGCTACCTAGAGCTGGCCATTGTTGGCGACTATGACCTCGAGGAAGCCGTTGCCTGCTGCGCCAATACCGTAGGGGCCCTAAATCGGCGCGACCCCAGCTTTCCCGCTTATCCCCAATGCCGCCCCGTAAGCTTCCCAAAAGCTTCCCGGCCTGAATTGGTCCCCATCGAAACACGCATCCAAAATGCCTTCGTGTCCATTAGTTGGAAAGGCAATGATGGATGGAACCCAGAGGAAGTCGTGGGCATGGAAGTGCTTGTTGAGGTGATCAAAGATCGTCTGCGTCTCGCTTTGCGCGAGGAAATGGGGGCCGCTTATAATCCAGGAGCCAAAAACCTAAACAGCTATGCCTTTCCTGGATATGGCTATATCAGTGCTTTCTCTTACGCCAACCCCCTAGACGTGGAAGCCGTTACGGAGCGCATGGCCAAAGAAACAAAACGCATTGCCGATGCTGGCGTCACGGCAGAAGAATTGGAACGCAACCTCAACCCCATCCTGGCTAGGCTCAAAGAAGCACGCCGCAGCAATGCCCACTGGGCCAACAACCTCCTCGGGGCGCATCGTCATCCCGAGTTCCTCGATTGGCTCAGAGCTGAAGAGGCACGCTACAAAGCCGTCACCACCGACCAGCTCCAAGCCCTCGCCAAGCAGTACCTCAACTGGGATAATGCCGTTGTCCTATGGTATGAACCGGAAATAGCTCCCGAAGATCTGAAGGGCGGGTTTTAGCGGGGCCTTTTGAGCGGGGACTGTGTCATCTTCGCGCTCGAGTGCAAAAGCACACGTCGCGCTAGGTTCCTT
>JANYDI010000035.1 GCA_025363695.1 Opitutia bacterium | reverse complement strand
TTGGGACGGCGTCATGGAAGTGACTCACGCACCGTAGTGCGCTACGCACTTCCCTTCCTTGTCCGAACCCCCAATGCCTCCCCTAAAACCGGCTCAAAGCAATTCATAAAATACCCCCGGATCGCTTCGCGATCTGTGGGGGGCTTAGTATATGCTTCTCGATGGCGATTTATTAAAATATGTAATATTTTAATAAATCGCCATCGAAAGGGGATCCTAAGGGGCGCAAGCGCCCCTTAGCCCCTTAGCCCCTTATACGCAATAATTCCTGCACCACCTGGCGGTCGTCGAAGGGGAGGATGACGTCCGAAAACTCCTGAAAGGCCTCGTGGCCCTTGCCGGCGATGAGGACGCAGTCGCCAGGGCGGGCGGACTGGAGAGCCAAGTCTATAGCACGACGGCGGTCATCGACAAAGGCGATGTGGTGGGGGTGCAAAACGCCATCTTTCATGGCTTCGAAGATCTTGGCAAGGAGTTCGCGCCTAGGGTTATCAGCGGTAGCCCAAGCAAAGTCCGCCCATTCCTGGACAATGCGGGTCATGAGCGCGCGTTTGTCTTGGTCGCGGTTCCCTCCGCAGCCAAAAACCACGAGCAGACGGCCGGGATGGATACTGGAGAGCATCGAAAGCACCTGCCTGAGGGCTTGCGGCGTATGGGCGTAGTCGACAAAAACGTCAAAGGGCTGCCCGCAGTCAATTTTTTGCATACGACCGGGAATAGGCGTGAGCGTCGCGATTTTTTTGCACACTTCAGGAATACTGCGGCCTCGGGCATGGGCAATACTCAGGGCTGCCAGTAAATTACTCACGTTATAGTGCCCAAGCATGGGGCTGGATAGCTCCAATTCCCCGCCTGGGTAATGTAAGGTAAAATGCGTGCCGTTACGATCCAGACCCAAGCGATCGGCTCGGAAATCCGCCCGGGGCGACTGGCCAAAAGTCAATACTCCCGGTCCTTGGGGTAATTTTTTGAGCAAACGGCAGCCATAAGGGTCATCACGGTTGATGATGATCGTTTCAGGCAAAAACCCTAGCTCCCCAGTAAAGAGGCGGCATTTCGCGTTAAAGTATTCCTCCATGGAGCCATGGTAGTCCATATGGTCTTGGCTTAGGTTGAGGAATACCGCAATTTTAGGCTCCAAGCCCAAAATCCGTTGCTGGTCAATACCATGGGAGCTCATTTCCATAATGGCATCCGTGCAGCCATAATCGCGCATTTGAGCCAGCAGGCAGTAGTTGTCAACGGCCTCAGGCGTCGTCCGAAACGACGGCAAGGTACGACCCCCCAGGTCGTAGTGGATGGTCCCCACCAGCCCCACCGGCTTTCCAGGCTCTGATAAAAGACCTTGAGCCGTCGTCGTCACCGTCGTTTTTCCGTTGGTCCCTGTCACCCCGGTAATGACCAAATCTTTTTGCGGATGCCCATAATAATGCGCCGCCACCTGCGCCAAAGCTTTTCGAATATCCGGAACCGTAATCAACGTAACGCTCTTTTGGCTGCAGACCTCCTGAATGTCACTCACCACGCCTATGGCTCCACGGCCTACCGCCTCCTCCACGTAGTTGCGGCCATCCGTACGCGTGCCACGGAGCGCAAAAAACAGGCTCCCAGGGATCACCCGCCGGCTATCCGTGATCAAATGCGTAACCGGCAACTTCAGGTTCCCCTCGTTTCGTATAACGTTAATACCCCGGAAAAGCTCCTCAATCGTCGGCCCCTGCAGCTTCTCAGGCTCCAAAAATCGATGGCCCTTCAGGCCCAAAAGCGTACTCACTTGAATGTTGTCGTGGAGATCGTAAGACATAGAATGTAATGTGGTTGAAAAGTTTAAAGGGCCAAGGGGCATTCATGCCCCTTAGGATCCCCTACCGATAGGCGATTTATTAAAATACTACGTATTTATAATAAATCGCCTATCGGGAAGGGCATACTAAGCCCCCCACAGATCGCTTCGCGATCGAATTTAGGTTCTGTGAAGGAAATTTTTTTGTAATGGAGGATTGATATTTTAGGGCGTGTGATCAATTAAGCTATCAACAAAACGCACATAAGGAGGCCTGAAGGGCCGGTAGATACGTAGCCCAGGGCGTAAGCCCTGGGTTTAAGGGTGAAGTTTTTTGAGCCCTACAGGGGCGACACTCGTATTTACGTTTCTAGTGCCGCCCTTACAGGGCTCCGGTTTATTTTCCAACCCTAACCCCAGGGCTTACGCCCTGGGCTACGATCTGCCGGCCTTTCAGGCCTCCTTAAGTGTGGTTTAAATAAACCCAGTTGTTTTGCTTAATTTCGATCGCGAAGCGATCTGGAGGGTGCCTTGTATCACCCTTCCCGATAGGCAATTTTACTAAAATGCGTTAGCATTTTATAAAATTGCCTATCGGAGGGGATCTAAGGGGAACAAGTTCCCCTTAGCCCTTTAATTTTTTATCTTCTCTACACTTAAATACGGAATCAACCCCAATGCAATTCTTTTAAACGCTGGAGCCGTGACTACGCCGCCATAGCCGGTACCGGCTAAAACGGGTTGATCGACCACAACGGTAATGGCGACGCGGGGAGCCCAGGCTGGGAAAAACCCGGAACAGGAGGCCACGTGGTGGTTGCGGGAATAGTGCCGACCGATGAGCTTTTGGGTGGTACCGCTTTTGACGGCAACGCCATAGCCGGGGATCTCAGCGCGGAAGGAAGTGCCTTCTTTGCTTGTGGCACGCAGCAGGAGTTTTTTCAGAGTCTGCGCTGTTTGGACTGAGCATACCCGGCGGCGTACACGCGGTTCAAAGGTCAAAACCGGCTGCAGGGCGGCGTCTAGGACAGCCGTGGCTACCTGCGGGCGCATGAGCAGGCCGCCATTGGCAAGGACACTCATGGCCATGTGGACTTGTAGGGCTGTGGCGCCCACGGCATGGCCCATGGGCAGGCGTGTAATCGTTAGGCCGTCCCAGCGCTTGGGCGGATGCAGGACGCCAGGGGACTCCCCTATCAGCCCCAGGCCGCAACGCTCGCCAAACCCATAGGCAACAGCCATGTCGTAGAGCGGCTTAGGCCCCAAACGCAAACCTAGGTGAGCCATGCCGCGGTTTGATGATTTAATGAAAATCTCCTCCCCGGAAAGCTTGCCCATGGGCTTGTGGTCCTTGGGCAGCTTGATAACGCGCTCGCCTTGAGTGACGGTAGCTTGCGAACAATCAAAAATTTCGCTAAAGGACAGGCATTTTTTTTCTAAAGCGGCCGTCATAGGGACAATTTTGAAGCAGGACCCAGGCTCGTAAATATCCGTAATGGCGCGGTTACGTTGCGCGTCTAAGGGCGCCTTGGAATAGTGGTTGAGGTCAAACGTAGGGTAATTAGCCAGCGCCAAAACACGACCACTACTGGGTTCTGTGGCAATAATAGCCACGGCCAGGGGGTTATATTCCTTGACAAGTCTTTGAATCTCCTCCTCGCACAAGGCTTGGATGTGCGCATCGAGGGATAATTTTACGTGAAAGCCGTCCGTAGCCGGCACTTCACGGTGCCTTCGGTGGGCAATCTCACGGCGTTTGCCGTCTTTTTCCGATTCTACCCAGCCCGAATGCCCACGCAAGTAAAAATCCAAAGCCTGCTCCACGCCCATGCTCGGGTCGCCCTCGTAGTTCACAAAGCCCAAAAGATGCGCTGCTAAGGCGTTCCCGGGATACACGCGCTCGTAACGGATATTTCCATAAATGCCTTTCCATTTCAAATTACTGATCTGCGTATACCGATCCGGTGAAAGGCCTTCAGCCAGCTTAACCCATTGAGCCTGGCGTTGCTTGCCTTCCTCATAAAGAGCTACGAGCCCTTGCGGCTCCTTGCCCAGTATTTTAGCCAAAAGGCCAAGCGCTTCGTTTATCGCTTTGGGCGCAAAAACGCAGGTATCCACGCCCACATCCACCACAGGCCGTGTCGAGGCCAAGAGCTGCCCGTGCGCATCCACAATATTACCACGCCGGGCATGCAGCACCCGAAACTGCTGGCGGTTTTCCTTAGCCATTTGAGCCAAGCGTGCGCTGGCAAAAACATGCAGGTACGCCAATCGGGCCAAGACCAGCGCAAAGCCAAAAAAAATAGCCCAACTCAAGGCCCGCAAGCGGCCCCGACTCACCCAAAGCCCCCTCATGGTCGTGGTAGGGAAAAGGAAAGGGAAAGGGCTAAGGGGCACAAGTGCCCCTTAGGATCCCCCTTCCGATGGGCAATTTTACAAAATGCTAGCGCATTTTGGTAAAATTGCCCATCGGGAATTGGGTATACTAAGGCCTCCACAGATCGCTTCGCGATCGTGGGAGGCCTTAGTATACCTAATTCCCGATGGGCAATTTTACCAAAATGCGCTAGCATTTTGTAAAATTGCCCATCGGAAGGGGGATCCTAAGGGGCACTTGTGCCCCTTAGCCCTTTCCCTTTCCTTTT
>JANYDI010000159.1 GCA_025363695.1 Opitutia bacterium | reverse complement strand
GACCGTTCTACCGTTCGTACTTACACTTTGCAATTTGAGTGGGAGTGTGCCCCAAGATCCTGACGGTCCTTCGACCTATCCTAAGGACGGCATCACTCCTACTCTTTCACTCTTGCCCACCATTTTGGTTTTTTCAAGATTAGATTTTTCGTTTTTCAACATACAATCCTAAGGGGCGCAAGCGCCCCTTGGCCTTTCCCTCTCTTTCCACCCTCTAAATATATCAGCGCATCAAAGTAATCCTCGGGCATGGAGAGGTCATGGGTGCTCATGAGCAGGGTTTTTCCTTGGGCTTTGAGGCGGTCAAGCAGCGAGAGCAGGAGGGCCTTGGTGTGGGCGTCGATGGCATTGAGGGGTTCGTCGAGCAGGAGCAAATCGGCATCGTGCATGAGCGTGCGGGCGATGAGGGCGCGTTGTTGCTGACCTCCGGAGAGCTGGCCGATCTGCTTGTCGGCAACGGCTTGCAGGTCCAAAAGCGTGATGACCTCCTCAACGGTCTGGTGTTCCTGGGCTCCTGGACGGCGCAGCCACCCTAGGCGGATATAGAGGCCGGTTAAAATCAGACGTCGCACGGTGATGGGGAAATCCCAGTCTAAATCACTACGCTGCGGCAAATACACCACCTGATGCTGGCAGGACCCCGGCTTTTGGCCAAAAAGCGTCAATGAGCCTGACTGCACCGGCATCAAGCCCGCTGCAGCCCGTAAAAATGAGGACTTTCCCGATCCATTAGGCCCCACAAGCCCCACACGCTGACCCAAGGTCACCCGGACACTCACCTGCTCCACAGCAGCCTGCTGCTGCCCAGGATACACCAGCCGCACCGACACGGCCTCCAAGGGCAGCGCCCCAGGCTGCCTAAGGTGCCGACACGATCCTTTGTAGGGAAATTTAAAAAACATAGAAGTGTTCGCGAGCGTCTCCCTTGAGGGACTGAGGCGTTATTTTAGGAAGCTTCAACTTACCCTCTCAAGCATCTTCGTATGCGTCCTTCCGATGCTTAATCGCAACAATAACAACCATTTTAATTTCTTGCTTAATTTGGTAGATGATACGATAATTGCCCACCCTTAGCCTTCTGTAACCACTTAAGCTGTAACGCAAAGGCTTTCCAAGGCCAATTTGGATCGATCATTAAACGTTCTTCAATAGCACGCTGGATAAGAGCACTAGATGACAGGGCAGGAATGTGCTTGCGCATAACCTCTTCCCGGTAATCTATTGAGTACGCTGCTCCCATGCTTCCTTATGCCCATAGAGCTTACCCTCTTTCTTATCTAGCTGATCAGCCAACCTAGAGAAATACAAATCCTCTCGCATTTCCAAAGCTTCAAGAGCCAATTCTTGCACAAGACTCTCTACGGACTTTTGCTCCTTCTGAGCCAAGTGAGCGATCAAGTTCGCTGTGATCTCCTCAAAAACCACATTAATTTTTTGATTTTTCGTTGCCATAATACGTAGCTCCTTCTAGATCCTCCATGGGCACATTACTAGCATACCTGAACAACTTTGTCAAGGGGTATGTAAGCAAAACTCAGCTCCCCGGATCGCTTCGCGATCTGTGAGGGGCTTAGTATGCCCTCCCAGGTAGCGATTTTTATAAAATGCTCTGCATTTTTAAAAATCGCTACCTGTAGGGGATCCTAAGGCGCGCGCGCCCGCAAGCGCTCCTTAGCCCTACCCTTTATCAATACGCTCGGGCGACGATCATCCTTTCTGCGCTAAACTCCCCTGTAAAAATGCACTTCCCGGGCTCATAGGAGCGGTCGAAGGGGAAGCAGCGCGGGCTCACCTTGAGGTCCTGGGCGAGGCGGTCCCAATGAGCGGGGTCCCCGTTCCAGTGAATCGCAGCAAACCCGCCGTGGATCTGGGTATCCGAGCTAAAGAAAGCATAAAGGGCCGCTAGGTCATCGATTTCAACGGTATGCGTATCGCGCAAAGCTTGGGCCTTTTCTAACAGCCCTGCTTGCATGGCGTCTAGGAGGTCCAATAGGGTCCCTACGAGGGCATCGGTGCTGAGTGTTTGCCGGGCCTTGGGCTCTTGATCTCGGCGATATAAGGACACTACGCCCGCCTCCAGGTCTTTGGGGCCAATTTCGATGCGTATCGGGATGCCTTTTTTAATCCATTCCCAGGTTTTAGGGCCGCTGCGTAGGTCGCGGGCATCCAGTTCAACGCCCAAAGGACGGCCAGCGTAGGACAGGGCTTCGAGTCGCAGCTTGAGTGCCTGACAAGCCTCCATCACAGCCGGCGCATCGGCAGCTTTGGGAATGATGGGCAAAATCACTACCTGCGCAGGCGCAATACGCGGCGGCAAGACCATCCCATCGTCATCGGCATGCGTCATCACCAAGGCGCCGATGAGCCGCGTGGTCATGCCCCAGGAGGTCCCCCAGGCGTATTGCTGCTGGCCTTGGGCATCCAAAAACTGAATATTACTGGCCTTTGAAAAATGCTGCCCCAAAAAGTGCGAGGTGCCCGCCTGCAGCGCCTTGCGGTCCTGCATCATCGCCTCGATAGTAAGCGTATCATCGGCTCCTGGAAAGCGCTCCGTAGGCGGCTTGCGGCCGGGGATCACGGGCAAAGCCAAAAAGTTACGGCAAAAATCCGTGTACACATCCAGCATCTTGCGGGCATGCTGCTGCGCCTCCGCCTGCGTGGCATGCACCGTGTGCCCTTCTTGCCACAAAAACTCTGCTGTGCGCAAAAACAGGCGTGGACGCAGCTCCCAGCGCACCACATTGGCCCACTGGTTGATGAGGATCGGTAAATCACGATACGACTGCACCCACAAGCTAAACATCTCGCCAATAATGGTTTCCGAAGTTGGCCGGACAATCAGCGGCTCCTCCAAGGGATCCGCTGGCACCAAACGCCCATGTTCATTGACTTCCAGGCGCGCATGCGTCACCACCGCGCATTCCTTCGCAAAGCCCTCCACGTGTTTGGCTTCCTTCTCCAAGAACCGCAAGGGTATCAACAAAGGAAAATACGCGTTTTTATGCCCCGTAGCTTTAAAGCGTACATCCAGCTCCTTTTGGATGTTTTCCCAAATCCCATAACCCCAGGGCTTGATCACCATGCAGCCCCGCACCGGCGCGTTCTGCGCCAGGTCCGCCGCCTTCACCACCTCCTGGTACCACTGCGGGTAGTCCTCTTGGCGTCTGGGCGTTATGGCGTAGCTGCGTTCGTTCATGGATGTAATGGGATGGTAGTAAAGTAAAGGAAAGGGCTAAGGGGCGCTGGCGCCCCTTAGTATCCCCTTCCGATGGCGATTTATTAAAATATTACCTATTTTAATAAATCGCCATCGGGGAAGGCTATACTAAGCCCCCCACAGATCCCTTCGGAATCGTGAGTTTTGAGACCTTTAGCGTTGAAAGTGATCTAAGTTGTTGATTAACAGTCATTTAATTATCAAAACGCACTTAAGGAGGCCTGAAGGGCCGGTAGATGGATAGCCCAGGGCGTAAGCCCTGGGTTTACGGTAAAAAAAGACTTTGAGCCCTACAGGGGCGACACTCACATTCACGTTCTGAGTGCCGCCCTTACAGGGCTCTGGCTTATTGTTCATTGGAAACCCAGGGCTTACGCCCTGGGCTACGTATCTGACGGCCTTTCAGGCCTCCTTAAGTGTGTTTTTGACATTAGCGATTCCGAAGGAATCTGGAGGGGGGCTTAGTATATGCTACCAGGTAGCGATTTTATTAAAATGCGCCAGCATTTTATAAAATCGCTACCTGTAGGGGATCCTAAGGCGCGCGCGCCCGCAAGCGCCCCTTAGCCCTTTGCACCTCTTCGTAAACTCTTGGTGCGGGCAGACGGAATCGAACCGTCATTACTTGCTTGGAAGGCAGGAGTTTTACCACTAAACTATGCCCGCATGGGATAGGTATCTTTCAAAAGGCTGGAGGAAGGTCAAGTTATTTTTTTGCTTGGGAGACTTTTTATTTGTTTTTTGGGTCATTCCGGTGTAGAATGGAGGAGTATGATGGCCTTACCGAAGATCCAAAACGCGATTGTCAATAACCTCAGAAAGTATAATAAGCTTTCGGAATTGCACGCTGATAAGATTTTAAGCGGGGAAGAGGAACTTTCGGGGGATACCTTTTATACCTTACTCAAAAACGAATATCACGTTAAAGAAGAGCATTTGCTCATCGCCCGGGCTTGTGCGTTTGGGTACAATCCGTTTGCTGGGAACGGCTTTAAGATTACTTCAGATACCTTTTCAAAGCTCGATAAGGATTTTTGCCGCAACAACAAAGTCCTGCCTATTGGTGAAAGCTGTGGACGTTTTATCGTTGCTTTGCCGATCACCTTTGATACGCAGGTGTTGGACAAAATCCAAAACGAGCTGCACATGCCCATTGTCGTGCAGCTGGGGCTTGAAAAAGATATTAGCATACACCTCATTCAGCACGAACAAGACGGTGAGATTGACTTTGATGCGATTGTGCAGGCTTTGGGGCCTGAGGCCAGTGGCCTGAACTTGGACGAGGATGAAAACTCTGGGCCGATTATCCGCCTCGTAAATTATATCATCGAAACGGCCTTTCATGCGGGCGGCAGCGATATCCATATTGAGCCTATGGAAAAAAAATGCCGCGTCCGCGTCCGCATTGACGGGGCTTGCGAGGAAAAACTTTCCTTGCCCCTAAAAATTGCTGGGGCCATTATTGCGCGTATTAAAGTGATGTCTAATTTAGATATTTCTGAAAAACGCCTGCCGCAGGACGGACGCATCGTTTTTTCTCAATTTACCAAAAAATCCGTCAATATCGACCTACGGGTCTCCACCGCCCCTTTGAACCACGGCGAAGGGGCCGTCATGCGTATTTTGGACAAGAGCAAAAGCACCCTGCCCTTGGCGGCCTTGGGCTATGAGCCTGAAAATTTAACGCTCTATCGCGAGCTCATACAGCGCCCCTACGGCATGGTGCTGCACTGCGGTCCAACGGGTTCGGGGAAATCCATGACCTTGTACTCGGCGCTCAATGAAATCAATACCCCCAGCGTTTGTGTGCGTACGGCTGAGGACCCCATCGAATATACCCTGGACGGGCTGTGCCAAATGCAGATGCAACGTCAAATTGGCCTGACCTTTGCCGCGGCCCTGAGGGCCTTTTTGCGCCAAGACCCTGATATTATTCTGTTGGGAGAAATCCGCGACAAGGAAACCGCCCAAATCGCCGTAGAAGCCGCCCTCACAGGGCATATGCTGTTCAGCACCATGCACACCAATGATGCCCCAGGGACGGTGGCACGCTTCACCGAAATGGGCATTGAGCCCTTTATGATCTCGGCCTCCTTGGTCTGCGTCTGCGCTCAACGCCTCTTGCGACGCGTGTGCAAGCAATGCCGTCAAGAAGTCGACCTAACACCTCGTGAGGCTGAAATTATGGCCAAGGCCTTGAATTGGAGCGGAAAAGTCTATCGCCCCAGCGCTACAGGCTGTCCCAATTGCAACCAAAAAGGCTACAAAGGGCGTTGCGGCGTCCACGAGTTGATGTCCATCAGTGAAGGCCTCATCAAGGGCATCAACGATGGCCTCGAAACCGCCCAGCTCAAGCGCGTAGCCATGATGAACGGCATGAGCACCCTCCACCAAGACAGCATGAAAAAGGTGCGCGCCGGCATCACTTCCATGCAAGAAGCCGTGGCCACCATCCCTCCCGACCTAGAAGACCTAGAAGCCATGGCCCAAGAATTTGCCCTCGAGGAAGCCCTTAAGCAAAAAAAGGACGCCCAACGCAAAGCCGACATTGCCGCCCTAGGGGTAGGAAAGGGGTAGGAAGGGGCTAAGGGGACGAAGCTCCTTAAGTGTTGAAAGTGAAAGGCCAAGGGGCGCTTGCGCCCCTTAGGATCCCCTACCGATAGGCGATTTTTAAAAATGCTGGCGCATTTTGTAAAAATCGCCTATCGGGGAGGGCATACTAAGACCTCCACAGATTCCTTCGGAATCGAGGTAGTCTAAGAAACATAACTATTTATTTGAACCACAAAATGAGAGCCCTGTAGGGGCGAATGCTTGTCAGCCCAGGGCTTTAGCCCTGGGTTTTGGCATAGAAAAAAGATTTAGAGCCCTACAGGGGCGATTCATTAAACC
>JANYDI010000090.1 GCA_025363695.1 Opitutia bacterium | reverse complement strand
GCTTTACCGGCAAACTTCACCCCAAGGGTGCTGTCTATTTTGCTTCCAATTTTAGAAAGGATGCCGTTTAGCTCAACAGTGGAAGCGTGTTCAGGGGTGGAAAGCTGTAAGCCGTGGAGAAGTAGCGTATCAAGGTGTCCGCTTTTATCGCCTTTAATATAGATGTTTCTTGCTTCTTCTGCCAGCTTAATGGGGTTGAAAAAGGCCTTCCCGCCCAGTGCACCGATGAAGCCGTCGATGAGGGTCTTCACGTGAAACATTGAGTAATGGACAACAGCACTTTTCATTGCGACTGCTATACGGGAAGTAGCTTGCAGCCAGTCAGAAGTGCGCCGGGAGAAACTTTGCACTTGAGCGTAAATATCTTTATGGGCGAACTGCCCAGCAAGCATACCATCCCTAATCGGGAGGAAGTCCTTCGCAGACTTATCCCTGATAAGCTTCTCTCCGTTCGGCAGCGTAAACGCCTTCAGCTCATCCGTCATCTGTTTAAGGCTTATCAGCCTCATCGCATTCCGACTGTAGAGCTCAGTAATCTCAACCGCATCAAGGGTTTTGAGCCTCATTCCGGTCCCCTCAATAGCCTTCTCTAAATCCTCAATACTTTGGTGCTTTTTAACTTTAGAGAAGTTAGGCTGTCCGCCCCGCTCATCCACAACAAGGTGCGAGATATACTCTTCCTGCATTTGGTCAATCAGTCCAAGTTCTTTCAGAGTTTTACCAATTTCTTTATTGAACTTCCCGATAGAGGCTTTGATGATTTTTTCTTCGGGAGTGAGGACGATGGAAGGATTACGAAAGCTGCGAGTGATGTTTTCCCGCCCTTGAGGCGTGATGTTTAAGGCGTCCGTTGCAGCGCGAAATTGGGCCAGACGACGCTCGAAGACATTGAGCGTTCCGTGGTGCAGGTTCACCATATTGGCAATATCTGCGCCTTTAAACTTCGGCAGCATCCGCATAAGACCGAGAGCGCTACCGGCGAGAGCAGCATACCCTACAGACTTATCAGGAGTGTCCTTATTCAAATATACCCCTAAAGCTGTGCCGATCGCTGCCCCCGCTAACGCACTTTTCGCCCCTCGAGCAATCGCTTGCTTTATCGGTTCTGCCCCTTGTCCGAGACTACCACGAAGCAAATCGCCAGCGCGATCAGCAAAAGGATTAGCGAACTCAACAGGCTTGCCTTTGTTAGAAAGAATATGGGCATAGGTTCCGCCTGTTGCAGAAGTTTGGCCAGTCTTAGGGTCAATCTTTAGTCGAGCAACATGGTCAGGGTGAAGGTCAACAACCTCCTGCGTAAGGCCAAGAGTAGGTGATTTTTCAATCGGAGTAAGATGAATATCCGTTTCATTCACTCGGTCGATAACGTAGCGCTTTGTGCCAGGAGCAGGCTCAGACTTCGGAAGCTCTCCGTGCATGTTATCAGCGAGATCATGGAATTTTTTAATCTCGGCGGAAGCGAGGGGAATTTTCTGTGAAGGAATGGAAGGATTTTTGCCGAACATGCCCTGCACGGCTCCGCCAACAATACCAACATTTGACGCGCCAAGGAGGGCCTCAGGATCATACCCGTGATGGGCTAACTGATTTATCCCTTCAAGCGCAACATTTGTAGCTCCACCGCCTATAGCCCCGCCAACAACTTTTCCGCCTCGAGCCATGAGCGCAGCAGCTTCCGGCCCCATAGTCGCGCCAATTTTACCTGCTGTCATTGCAACTTTTCCAGCAAGCACTTCGGGGAGAAGTAGCAATTCAGGATCAGCTATGACACTTTTAATCAGTTCCCCTGTGACCAAACCAGGATTATCCATAGCCAGTTTATAGAGGCTAGTGAATGCGTCTTTGGTGTAAGCGAGTGTCCCTTCTATAGTAGGCGCTTTATGGTTTGTAATATCGGGGCCGATCTCGTCACTAAAGGTGTATTTTACAGCCTCTGGAACTTGCGCAAGAAGACTATTTTCACGCAGCCAAGTCATATAAGGAGCGTAGTCTTTTTTAAAAGCAGGCGCAATACTTTTAATAGCAGGTCCAAGACTCTTCCCTAATTCAGAAAAAAAGCCCTTACTTTCCGGCTTAACAAAATCCCCTTTCGGCTCAACGAACGCAGTTTTAGGCTCGATAAAAGCTTGCTTCTGCCCAGGCTCGATAAAGGGTGCGGGGTCAGCCATAGTTATTTCCGATACTTCGCGTCATAACGGGCAGCGAGATCTTCGGTTGAATAGCCTGGATTAAGTTTTTTAGCCTCTTCAATCCATTTAGTTTTTTCAACCGGCGTGCCAGCAACCGTATCAGTTTGCGTAACGGGAAGAGTTGTGCCTTTCCCGGCTGAGCTCTGCAAGACTTTGAATGCGGTTTGGGCGGGAAGACTTA
>JANYDI010000085.1 GCA_025363695.1 Opitutia bacterium | reverse complement strand
CGCGATCGCATCTAAGCTAGGGCGTGTGATCAATTAACTAAGCTTAAAACCACAAAATGAGAGCCCTGCAGGGGCGAATGCTTGTCAGCCCAGGGCTTTAGCCCTGGGTTTTAGCATGGAAAAAAGATTTAGAGCCCTGTAAGGGCGATTCATTAAACCTGATATATTGCCCATAGTTAATTTTTAGATAAATTTGATATATTTTAATATTTTAATGAATCGCCCCTGTAGGGCTCTGGTTTTTTTCACCCGTAAACCCAGGGCTAAAGCCCTGGGCTGACAAGCATTCGCCCCTTCAGGGCTCTCATTTTGTGGTTTTAATAGAATGGCTTAGTTAATTGTTCACACGCCCTGACAAAAAAGGGGGAACAAGGGGATTTTGAGCTTCAGGCAAGAAGCTAAGCCCGACGTGTGCTTTTGCGAGGGGGCTGCAGCGACGCAGCATCAAGCCAAAATCCCCTTCGTTCCCCCCTAGAAAAACAGACTATCTGCCAGTGCCCACGCGGGTGGCACGGGCCGCAAGTGCATGGGGTAGCCGCGCGTGGTGTCCTCGAGCTTGGCGCCTAGGGCTGCCAGGCAATGGGCTTCGTTAGAGGACCACTGGAAGAACTTGTCGGCCTTGTACTCGAAGGTGAGCTTGATATTTGAGGCGGCGTTGCTGGGATTAGGCAGGGAGGCAAAGGTGACGCCTTCGAGGCTGCGGCCTTTGAGCTTGGCGCAGGCTGTCATGCAGTGGCGGACCCACTTGAGGAGGTGACGGGCCTCGCCGCTGGCTTGTTTTTGGTATTCGATGGTGACGGCGTTGAGGTTTTCAATGATGGCCAGGGGGTCGTAGGCGCTGAGGAATTGTCCGAGGGCTTGGCGGGCAGGCAGGCTGCGGGCGTAGGCGAGGTCCTTGAGCATTTCCTTGTTGGGTAGGGTTTTTAGCAAAAGGGCTTCCAGTTCGGGCTCAATAGAGGAATCAAAAACAACGCAGCGTAGGGAACGCAGCTCGCAGGGCAGGCAGGAAAGGTCCTCGGGGCGGAGGCGATGGGCCCAAAAATAGACCGGTAAATCAGAGTGCAGCCAGGTGCTCAGCAGACCGGTAAGGAAGCGGCGGTCTATCTGCGCACAGCAGTGAAGCATGATGATTTCGCAGCAGGCGGCTCCCATACTGGAGCGCAAGTACGAATAGGCCTGCACTTTGGTACGGACGGCCCAAGGATCACGCTCATCGGGGTCGAGGCATACCCAAAGGATGCGGCAAGGGTATTTTTGGGAAAAGGTCGTAAGCGGCTTGAGCAATTCAGGGCCGTGCTCGGGCGAGGCTCCGGTAAAGAGCACCAGGGTCATTTGAGAGGCGTAGGAAACACGCGATTGCTCCTTGGCCGACTGGGTGGACCAGGTGGTCGAGAGGGTTTCAAGGAGCCGGGAGACGCTGACATCTAGGCCTGGCAAGGCGTCAATAAGGGTGCTCATGAGGGCTCAGGATCCAGAAACGCGCCAAGTATGAAAATTTTCCCAAAGCAGCCTATCGGCGGCTAGGCTGCCCCAGGAGCCTGCCACGTAGGGTTCAAGCCCCGTATGGCCTTGTTCCTTCCAGTAAGCCAAAATGGGGTCGCACAAAGCCCAGGAGGTTTCCGTTTCGTCGCCTCGGATGAACAGCGTGCTGTCGCCAATCATCGCATCGATGATGAGGCGTTCATAAGCCTCAGGCGTGTTAGACCCGTAGGTTGTGGCATAATGAAAGTGCATACGCACCGGCTGCGTACGCGTTTCCAGTCCTGGGATTTTGGAGTTGAGCAGCAGTGAAATCCCCTCGTCCGGCTGAATGTGCATCACGAGGGTATTGGCGGCCACGTCAAAGCGATTGCCTTGGGTAAACAGCACGCCTGGGGGCCTCTTAAACTGGACAACAATTTCGCTCACCCGCTTGGCTAGGCGCTTGCCCGAGCGGATATAAAACGGGACGCCTTGCCAGCGCCAGTTGTTGATATAAAAGCGCAAAGCAGCAAAGGTTTCGGTGCTGCTGTCGGGGTGTATGCCTTCTTCTTTAAGATAAGCCGGGACTTTCTGGCCCCCTACCAAGCCTTCCGTGTACTGACCGCGTACGACATCGCCTCCTTCAGGCTTTAAGGTCAGCGGCTGAATGGCCTTGAGGACCTTCACCTTTTCATCCCGAATGGCCTCCGGCGCCAGCGAGACGGGAGGCTCCATGGCCGTCAGGGCCAGCAATTGCATGGTATGGTTTTGAATCATGTCACGCAGGGCGCCGCTTTGGTCGTAGTAACCCGCACGGGAGCCCACGCCAATGGATTCCGCCACGGTCATCTGGATGCACTCGACATATTCTCGATTCCATATCGGCTCAAAAATCGAGTTGGCAAAGCGCTGAACAAGCAGGTCTTGGACCGTCTCTTTGCCCAGGTAATGATCGATACGAAAAATCTGTTCCTCGTCAAACTGCATGCGCAGCGTGTAGTTGAGTTGTTTAGCGCTTTTGAGGTCCATCCCAAAGGGCTTTTCGATGATTACCTTGGAGGCCAAGGGCGTATTTTTATTCCAGGAGGCCAGCCCGCTGTGGCCCAGGTGTTGCAAGATGCACTCGAAGACATTGGGCGGCGTAGAAATATAGAACAGCAGCTGGATATCACGTCCAAATTTTTTTTGAGTTTCTTCAATACGGGCGGCCAAGCTCTGGTAGGCCTTAAGGTCATCGTAGTCGCCAGAATGATAAACGATGCTCCCTGCGAGGGATTCCCAGGCCTCAGGCGTGAAGGGACGCCGAGAAAACTGCTGAATAGACGCGCGCGCAACCTCCCTAAAAGCCTCGTCGCTTATGGGCTTTCGGCCAAACCCCACAAGGCTAAAACAGGAGGGGAGCAATTGATCGACAGCCAGGTTAAAGAGCGCCGGAATGAGCTTGCGCTGCGTCAGGTCTCCCGAAGCGCCAAAAATCACCAATAGGGTAGGGGGAGTCCCGCGATGTTTGCTCAGGCCGTGTAAAAAAGGGTGTCGATTGGACTCGTTCATGATTGCTGGTAATGCTAGTTTGTTTTTGCCGATACGTCAAGGAAAAAGGGCTAAGGGCTAAGGGCTAAGGGCTAAGGGCTAAGGGCTAAGGGCTAAGGGCTAAGGGCCAAGGGGAGCTCGCTCCCCTTGGATCCCCTTTCCGATGGGCAATTTTATAAAATGCTAGCGCATTTTAGTAAATTGCCCATCGGGTAGGGTGATACAAGGCCCCCACAGATCGCGAAGCGATCCGGGTAATATAATTATTGGGGCTGACACCTAACATGAAGCATGTTAGGACAGTCAAGTGTACGTAAAGCATTGTAAATTAGCGGAAAGCAAGCAGTTGAAGTTGATGGAATTTTTTGTTGCTGGAATATCGGCGCGGACAGCCGGAGAATTGAC
>JANYDI010000081.1 GCA_025363695.1 Opitutia bacterium | reverse complement strand
GGGGCGATCCATTAAACCTGATATATTAGAGCTCTTGCATAACCTCATTAGGCGTGCGACCAATACTTATCCATTAAAACCGCACTTAAGGAGGCCTGAAGGGCCGGCATATCGTAGCCCAGGGCGTAAGCCCTGGGTTTACGGGTGAAATTTTTTTGAGCCCTACAGGGGCGACACTCCTATTGACCTTCTGAGTGCCGCCCTTACAGGGCTCAAATTTTTTTCCATGCCAAAACCCAGGGCTTACGCCCTGGGCTACGATATGCCGGCCCTTCAAGCCTCCTTATGTGTGGTTTGTTAGTTAATCAAGCAGGATTGATTACACGTACTATATTACTTAGATGCGATCGCGAAGCGATCTGTGGGGGGCCTTGTATCACCCTTCCCGATAGCGATTTATCTAAAATGCGCTAGCATTTTAATAAATCGCTATCGGCAGGGGATCCAAGGGGCGCAAGCGCCCCTTGGCCTTCACCTTCCTTCGCTCCCCTTAGCCCTTCCCTTGCTTCCTGAACGCTTGCGGCCAGAAAGTCCACCCAGGCAGGATGGGTGTTCAGGCAGGGGATCTGGCAAAAGCTGCTACCGCCGGCGGCTAAAAAGGTTTCTTTGCCGCGGATGGAGAGTTCTTCTAGGGTTTCGAGGCAATCGGAGACAAAGGAGGGGCTGAGGACCAGGAGGCGCTTAACGCCTTGCTTGGGGAGGCGCTCGAGTTCAAGGTCGGTGTAGGGCTTCAGCCAGGGGGAGCGGCCTAAGCGGGATTGGAAGGCAACGCCGTAGCGGGATTTTGGAAGGTCCATTTTTTCCACAAAGGCGCGTACGGTTTCAAAGCACTGATGGCGATAACAGGTGGCATGGGCGGGGTGGGCGGTCTGGCAGCAATCCGCGCAGCTGAGGCAATGGGCTTGCGAGGCGTCTGACTTGCGCAGGTGTCGTTCGGGGATGCCATGAAAGGAAAACAGAAGATAATCGTAAGGATTTTTTAAAAACGGCTCTGCGCAGCGGCAAAGGGCGTCTATGTAGCCAGGGTGCTTGTAAAAGGGTTGCTGTAGGGTAACCCGGATATGCGGGGCCGCTTGCCTCAAGGCCTTCATGGCGGCAACTACGGCGGTTTCGTAGCTGGACATGGCGTAGTGCGGATACAAAGGAAGCACAAAAAGATCCGTCACCTTGGCGTCGCATAGTTTCTGGACTTCAGCTTCGATACTGGGCTGTCCATAGCGCATGGCTAAAAAAACGGGCTGCTGGATGCGTTCTTGCAATGCTGCCTGAAGTTGTTTACTGATGACAACCAGAGGCGAGCCCTCTTGCGTCCATAACGTGCGGTAGGCATGCGCCGTGGCTTTGGGGCGAAAGGGCAAGATGCCGCCATGGACAATGAGCCAGCGTAACCAATAAGGTTTATCGATGACGCGTTCATCCATTAAAAATTCTGCCAAATACGGCTTCACCGCTTGGACGCTCGGGGCCTGTGGAGACCCCAAATTCAGCAGTAGAACGGCAAACTGCGTGTTTTGTTCACCTACACGGTACATCACTTAGGACTTGACTTTAAAGGACAACGCTATCATTATCGTCTTTCAAATAGACACATGACAGTAACTGTGCGCATATTCTTTTTGTTTTGCAACCTCTTTTTTTCCCTTTGCGGAGGCGCCCCTGTGCAGGCCACAGAAAGCAGCCTGCCCAAGGAAGACGAGCAGGCCATTGTCGAAACTGCTGCAAGCGGAGCCTCTTTAAAAGAAAACGTTGTCGAGGCGTCTTTGATCTCAGGCGTGCGTAGCATTCAACCGGGCACGCCCTTCAAGATAGGCATCCTGCTGAAGATGCCTCCAGGCTGGCATATTTTTTGGCAACATTCCGGGGACTTAGGCATGCCTACGACCATCGATTGGCACGCTCCTGAAGGTTTTATCATAAAACCAGGACTTTGGCCCACGCCCTTAGTCATTCAAGAAGATGATCAGATTAGTTACGCTTATTTCAACGAGACCCCGATCGCCTTCGAGATGACCCCGCCAAAAACGCTCATTCCCGGGCAAACGATTGCCCTGAGCGTAGCTATCAGCTGGCTCGAATGCAAGGATTTATGCCGTCCTGGACAAACAACGCTTAGCGTAAGCTTACCCATCTCGGATAGCAATCCCATTCCCGATACCGAAGGCAGCTTTATTTTAGAAAAAATCCAAAACGAAGGCCCTCAAGCCCTGCCGGTTGATTGGTTTTTGGCCGTACATCGCGTGAACCCTACAGACCTTGTGCTCAAAATTAAGGGATCCTCGCATACTCCCATCAATAAAAATATCGAAAAAATTTATTTTTATCCCTTTGACGATAAAATTACCCCTTCAGCGCATCAGTCCTTTGAAAGGGATGGCGATGGCCTCGTTTTGCACCTTAAACAAAACTTAAGCAGCACAGCCACGGGAGACCGGCTCAGCGGACTGCTCTACACCTCAACGCAGTGGATTGACAGCGCTTCCGTAAATACGCTCATTATAGACAAGGAAATCATCTCAGGCCCCTTGCCAGGAAGCCACACCCAGTCCTCAGAAGGGCATTCCTTGTTGGTATTGATGATGCTCGCCTTTGCAGGGGGCCTCTTGCTCAACCTCATGCCGTGCATCTTTCCTGTACTGGGCATTAAAATCCTTGGATTTATCCATACCGCTCAAGAAGACCCTAAAAAAGTACGCCAGCATGGCCTCGTCTTTACACTGGGCGTTTTAGTATCCTTTTGGATCTTAACAGGCCTGTTGATTGCCCTACGTGCCTCGGGAGACTACCTGGGCTGGGGCTTTCAGCTGCAGTACCCCGAATTCGTCTTTGCCTTGATGGCCATCACCTTTTTGTTTGGCTTAAACCTCATGGGTGTTTTTGAGATCAATACACGCCTGCTTTCGGTAGGAGGCAAAACCCCTGAAAATGCCGGTCTGCTGGGAAGCTTTTTCTCGGGGACCCTGACAACGGTATTGTCCACGCCTTGCGCAGCGCCGTTTTTAGCGCCTGCCTTAGGGGCCGGACTCATGCTGCCTCCGGGGTCTGCCTTCACGGTTTTTACCGCTATTGCAAGTGGCCTGGCAAGCCCCTATCTGCTGCTGTCGTTTTTCCCAAGCCTCCTACGCTGGCTCCCCAAACCAGGAGCCTGGATGGAAACCTTCAGGCACGTTATGGGGTTTTTACTCATGGCCACGACAGGGTTTCTTTTCTGGATCCTCATTGCTCAAGTTTCGGAAAGAAAGCTCCTCGCCGTCATTGGAGCGCTTGTGCTTATGCGTGCAGCTGCCTGGGCCTACGGTAAAGGTCAAATACTCGATAATGCCCCAAAAAGCCTCCGGTTTAATACCGCCGCTACGCTCCTGTTGCTGCTTTCCTTATACGCTGGCTTTCCACGAAAAGATATGAGTCCGCTGAGCTGGGAACCTTGGACGCGTGAACGCGTGACCGAGCTTTTAGCCCAAAAACGCCTCGTCTATGTGGACTTTACCGCTCGCTGGTGTGCCACCTGCCAAACCAATAAACATGCGTTTGATAGCCCTAAGGTAATGAAGTTATTCAAAGAACTCAATATCGCCACCCTTCAGGGAGACTGGACAAACCGAGATGCTCACATCACCGCCGCTTTGGCCGAATTTGACCGCGCCGCCGTCCCCCTAGACCTCCTCTACATCCCAGGTACCGAAAAACCCGTCATCCTCCCCAATATCCTCATGTCTCATATCCTTGTCGACACCATCGAAGGCGTACAGAGGAACAAGGGAGGGCCGTAGAGGGCTAAGGGGCGCTTGCGCCCCTTAGGATCCCCTACTGATAGGCGATTTTTAAAAATGCAGAGCATTTTATAAAAATCGCCTACCTGGGAGGGAGATACTAGGTTCTGTGAAGGAAAAATCATCTGAGCCAAATTAGGGCGTGTCATCCATTAAGTCTAATCTAAGTCATTAATCAAACCACACATAAGGAGGCCTGAAAGGCCGGCATATCGTAGCCCAGGGCGTAAGCCCTGGGTTTGATATGAAAAACAAACCGGAGCCCTGTAAGGGCGGCACTCAGAATTCGAATACGAGTGTCGCCCCTGTAGGGCTCAAAAATTTTTCACCTGTAAACCCAGGGCTTACGCCCTGGGCTACGATATGCCGGCCCTTCAGGCCTCCTTATGTGCGTTTTGTTGATAGCTTAATTGATCACACGCCCTAAAATATCAATCCTTCATTACAAAAAAATTTCCTTCACAGAACCTAAGCTCCCCCACAGATCGCGAAGGGATCTGTGGGGGGCCTTGTATATCCTATCCCGATAGCGATTTTGCCAAAATACGTAGTATTTTGCAAAATCGCTATCGGAAAGGGGATCCAAGGGGACAACGTCCCCTTGGCCCTTTTCACTTTTAGCTTGCGTTTATCTTAAGGGCCCCCTAGCGTCTGGGCTTTTGAAGAAGGATTATGGCAACAGCGACAATAACAAAGGGCAGTGAATCCGATAAGAGCGTAGACTTTACCTGCGGGACCATCAATAAGAAGTACGGCGAAGGCTCCATTATGCGGATGGGAGAGGCTTCCCGGATGCAAGTGTCCGTGCTGTCTACGGGATCTATCGCGATAGATTTAGCCTTAGGCGTGGGAGGCTTGCCACGTGGGCGGATTTGTGAAATTTATGGCCCTGAGTCTTCCGGAAAAACCACTTTTTGCCTCAGCATTGCTGCTCAGGCCCAGAAAAAAGGCGGCAAGGTCGCCTTTATCGATGTAGAACACGCCCTGGACCCCCGTTACGCCAAAGTAGTAGGTCTGGATATCGATAATCTGCTGATTTCTCAACCCGAATGCGGCGAAGATGCCCTCGGAATTGCAGAAGATTTGATCCGCTCCGGCGGCATAGAGCTGGTGATTATCGATTCCGTCGCTGCTCTGGTTTCCAAAGTCGAGCTCGAAGGCCAAATGGGAGACGCTACCGTGGGTCTTCAAGCCCGCCTGATGAGCCAGGCCATGCGTCGCCTCACGGCAGCCATTAGCAGAACGCAATGCATCTGCCTATTTACCAACCAGATACGCGAAAAAATCGGCGTCATGTTCGGTAGCCCCGAAACCACGCCCGGGGGACGCGCCCTGAAGTTTTCAGCCTCTGTACGCATGGACATTCGCCGCACAGGCCCCATCAAGGACCCCACAGGTCGAGTCGTCGGAAACCGTACGCGTCTGAAAATCGTCAAAAATAAGGTCGCCCCACCCTTCACCGAGTGCGAGTTTGATATCATGTACGATGAAGGCATTTCCCACACCGGCTCCCTCATCGACCTGGCCCTCGAACGCAAGCTCCTAGAAAAGAAGGGCTCCTGGATCTCCTACGAAGGCAAGCTCATCGGCCAAGGACGCGAGGCCGCCAAGCAACACCTCGCCGAAAATGCCGAGCTGCGTAACGCCCTCACTACCAAGATCTTAGAAACCATCCACGTCTCCGGCGGAACGATATTGGGAGCTAGCAAAGACAAGGATGCCGAAGAGTAAAAGGGCTAAGGAATAGGCCAAGGGGAGCCAGCTCCCCTTGGATCCCCTATCGGTAGCGATTTATTAAAATACTACGTATTTTAAGTAAATCGCTACCGGAAAGGGTGATACAAGGGCCCCTCCAGATCGCGAAGCGATCCGGGAGTATTTTTTTGAATGACCTCGAGCCGGTTTGAGGGGCGCATTGGGGGTTCAGGCAAGGAAGGGAAGTGCGTAGCGCACTACGGTGCGTGAGTCACTTCCATGACGCAGCATCAACCCCCAATGCACCCCTCAAACCATCCTAAGGGGACCACGGCGCTCCTTAGCCCTTCCTTTTTCACCCTATGGAACAACTTGTCCATCGCTGGCTAACCGATGCCCTCTTGGCTGGAGCGGCGGACTTGCACTTTGAGCCCTTTGAGGGAGGCCTGTCTGTGCGTCAGAGGATTGATGGGGTGTTGCATGCGGTTGCGCTCTGCCCGGTGCACCTCAAGGAGCGGATTGTCTCGCACATTAAGATCTTGGCCCAGTTAGATATCGCGCAAAAGCGTCAGCCTCAGGATGGCCGCATGGCCTTCAAAAATGCTCAAGGCGGCGTATCGGACCTACGCATTTCTACGGTACCGACTCTTTTTGGGGAAAGCGTGATGATCCGTTTTTTGGACAAGCGCTCGTGGATCTTAGACCTCCCACAGCTGGGCATTCCTGAGGCGATTCGCACGGAACTTCTCAAAATTATCGAGGCTGGCGAAGGCCTTTTGCTCATCACCGGGCCCACGGGAAGCGGGAAAACCACCACCTTATACGCCCTACTGCAAACCTTGGCCCAAAAACAGCAAAAAATCATCACCCTGGAAGACCCGATTGAATACACCTTTGACCACTTGATACAGGTCGCCATTCGGCCTGAAATGGGCCTAAGCTTCTCGCATGCCCTGCGTGCCTGTTTGCGCCATGACCCAGATGTCCTTGTAATTGGCGAACTCCGCGACGCCGAAAGCGCCATCATCGCCTGCCAAGCCGCCCTCACCGGTCATTTGGTTTTGGCGACTTTGCACACGCGCGATACCGCAAGTACGCCTTTGCGCCTCGTCGAAATGGGCGTCCCCAACTATCAGGTCAACGCCGTTTTGCGTGGCATCCTCGCCCAAAAACTCCTGCCCCGCCCCTGCCTCGCTTGCCAACAAGTAGGCTGTCCCGAGTGTCTCCACCGAGGCTACGCAGGCCGCACGGGGCAGTTTAGCTTTGAAGGGAGAGAGTAAAAAGGGCCAAGGGGCGCTTGCGGGCGCGCGCGCCTTAGGATCCCCTTCCGATAGCGATTTTGTGAAATACTACGTATTTCAGCAAAATCGCTATCGGGGAGGAAATACAAGGCCCATCCTACGATCCCGAAGGGATCCGGCTCATAGGCAATAGAGTTTTTTATTAAAAATCACACATAAGGAGGCCTGAAAGGCCGGCATATGGACAGCCCAGGGCGTAAGCCCTGGGTTCGGGATGGAAAATAAACCGGAGCCCTGTAAGGGCGGCACTAAAAATTTGAATACGAGTGTCGCCCCTGTAGGGCTCAAAATCTTTTTTTACCGTAAACCCAGGGCTCACGCCCTGGGCTACGTATCTGCCGGCCCTTCAGGCCTCCTTAAGTGTGGCTTTTAAATAAATAATTATATTGCTTAAATTGGATCCCGAAGGGATCCGTGGGGTGCCTTGTATATCCTATCCCGATAGCGATTTTACTAAAATGCGTCAGCATTTTTGAAAATCGCTATCGGAAAGGGGATCCAAGGGGACAACGTCCCCTTGGCCCTTAATGACTCAAAAGAACGATATTTTGCATGCCTCTACACAACGGCAGTGCTTGGAGTTTTTTGAGCAAAGCATTTTTTTGAAAATGGAGTTGCTGGCGCAGCGTCGCATTGGGAACGCTGATGATCAAGGTATTGCCTTCGCTCAGACGCAGGGGTTGACAGCGGGAGGCGTATTCGGGCCCTAGGAGGGCAGCCCAGTTGCTAAGGATTGCGTCGTAGACGGATTGTTGCTTGACGTTTTTATACTCAAGGCTTTTTAGGAGATCTCCTAAGTGCTTTTCTTTACGTAAAAAAGAGCGACTCGTATCCTCGGGCAAGCCGCGCAGGTTGGCAATGAGGTTTTCGATCTTACGACTAAAGGCCATGAGCGTTAGGCATAAAAAAGATGAGCCGAGCTAGCAAACACGGCGATCCAAAAGGCTTTAGCGCTTACATGGGTACCTCGGAAACGATCCCAAAGCATCGCAAGCGCAAAAATAATCAGGGCAGGATAGGCCACTTGGAGGATTTTAGCCAAAAAGACTTCTAAGCGATCAAACTGCAAATGCGCTTGAATGAAGCACAACACCAGGGTGCCCAGCAGCGCTGAGTGCCCCAAGGAACGGCGCTTCGGAAAGCTATCGATTACAAACTGGGCAAACAACTGCACCAAAATAAGCATCGTCGTCAAGCAAGCCAGCGCGATCGTCACTCCCACAACAGGCAGGGCCCAAGAGCCAAGGGTTTCCTGCGCTACGGTAACCAAAAACGAACTCGGGTGCACGCCTTCTAGGACGAGCGCGTGTTTGGCCCCCAGTGCCACCAAACCCCAGTAGACCAGGCCCAAAAGCAGGGCCCCTAACACGCTGGCCCCCAAAGATAGAACGAGCAATTGACGCTTACTGCCTTGTGCCTGCGCCCGCATGTACTCCACCACAACGCCTGAAAAGAAAAAGGCCGCCAATAAGTCCATCGTCTCGTAACCCTTGAAAAAGCCCAAACTAAAGGCCTCCTGAGCCTCCAAGACACCCTCAGGCGTAGGCCCACGCACCCCAAAAAACACCAAGCAGCTTAATCCTGCCAAAAGAAACGGCGTCAAGCCCTTTCCAATCCAGTCGATAATCGCCTGCGGACGCCACGCCATAAACCCTACGAGGCCGCAAAATAAAAAAGCAAACAAACTCAAAGAAAGCTGTGGATATAAAGGCTTTAAGCCTCCATAAGCCACTAAAATACAGCGCGGGCACACCCCAAAAGGTCCCAAAAGCCCCAAGATAACAAACATCAGCAACCATGCCGGCCGACGCCCCAAGGTGTTCATGTAGGTCCAAACCGTCCCCTCCCCTTCGGCACCCCTGGCACTCTTGCCCGGCTTGCCATGTGCCAATAGACTCAGCATCCCCAGCAAGGGCACAAAAATACCCGTCACCATCAGCCCCAGCATCGCCAACCCGTAGCTCGACTGGCTCTGCTTCCCCACCAAGAGCGGAAATACCAGGTTCCCAGAACCAAAGAACATCGAAAACACCGCAAACCCAGCAGTAGTGATAATACTCAAACGTTTAAACATAAAAAAGTGGTTTTAGCGGGGCCTTTTGGATTGATGCTGTGTCGCTGCAGCCCTCGAGTGCAGAAGCACACGTCGGGCTTAGCTCCTTGCCTGAATCCAAAATGCCTCCGCTAAAACCACTTTTTCAAAAAAGAGTCAAAGAAAACGCATCTTAGATTCGACAAAACTAAGCCCGCCCCCCCGAGAGCGTCTTTTAGGGGTGCAGTAAGGGTTCGGACAAGGAAGGGAAGTGCGTAGCGCACTACGGTGCGTGAGTCACTTCCATGACGCCGTCCCAACCCTTAATGTGCCCCTAAAAGACTACCGCTAATGGCTCCCATTGCCCCCTCATACTGCGCCCGGGGCTTCTGCGAAGCTTCCTGCATGGCCGCCAGTAGGGTCGACTGAACAAAGGCCTTGTCCTCCTTGAGGAAATCCGCATCCAGGTCCAGGGAAATAAAGTCACCACGCCCATTGGCAACGATTTTAACGGCACCGCCACCGGAGGAAAACGTAAGCCGTTCCCCCTCTACTTTTGTTTGCAGCTCCTCCATTTGCTTTTGCATCTTTTGGGCCTGCTTCATGAGCTTTGCAACACCGATCATAAGGATATATATGGGACTAGCCTGGGCTGCTTTTAAAATAATGTCAAGGCATTAATGGAAAAACAGGGAATACAATTCCAGGACAATTTCGGTAGAAATGAGGGCAATAATATACCATTCTAGCTTATGGCTGTGACGATGCTGCAACACATTGAGGTACACTTCGACGGTCCGAGAAATCAAGGAAAGCTTTTGCTCAAGGATTTTCTGACGCTCGATGAGCTCAAACTCCTTAGCCAGCTGCGAATACAGATGCTCCAACTCGGGATGTTCCCACAGCAGTGTTGGTTTTTCAATGACTTCCACACGCGCGGCTAACTCGTACTCGGAGAGCAGATTAAGGCCTGTGTAACGTAAAAGCTCTCGGTCGGTATGCCCCTTGCCATGCTCAATGAGCGTGGTGGCCACCGGTTTTACTTCCTCAAAGCGCTCGGCAAGGATCTGCTCATGCTTGTCGAGCTTTACGCTACGAGCAAGCACTTCCGCAATCAACTCAAAATGTTCTCTGACAGCATACTTAAGGTGGAGCACGTTGTCATAGACGCCCTCCAAGTGCAGAGGATCCCCCACGTTAATGGGTTGCTGCTCCTCCATGAGCTCGGAATACGGCGTAATCACCGACGCACTACAGTAGTCCAAGATAAGCTGCTTTTCCTCAGGCTGCATATCAAAGGCCACTACGGCACCATAGCGAAACACCACCACAAGCCCGCCTGCTGGCAAAGACAGGAACAAAGAGGGGCCCGCAAGACCTTCCTTTAAGGTCCGCAAGGGACCCAAACGCAGACGCTCACCCAGCAAAAACGCATGGGCCTTGAAGGTCCGCTTTTTGGAAAAATGGCTAAAAAGGCTTTCAGGCGGCCGGGTATAAGATTTAAGCAGGTGATCGTTATCCATGGGGTACGGTACTCGTATAGAGCCTTACGATGTCGGAACGCCGATCATTGGCCGAAAGTTCCTTGGCGTCTCCCGGTTTTCCGGGAACAGCATCCAATTTGCCTCGTGACAAGGACTTAAGCGCTGTGTCGGGAACACTCAGACCTTTGAGGTACTCCACAACGGCCATGGCCCGTCTATCGCCTAAGCTCAGATTATAAGATTCACTCCCGAACCAGTCGGCTCGGCCCACAATGAGCAGCTCAAAGTCAGGACGGTCTACAGGAAACTCAGCCACCAGGGCCTCCAAGGCCTTACGGCTCTCAGCGCTCAAGTTCGCCTGATCGAAGTCAAAATAAACACTGCCCAAAACACGCTCAGCCTGCTCGTAGACAGGAACCTGAGCCCCGTGCAGGGCTTCCCAGCCTCCCTGGCGCTCCTGAAACTCCTGCCCCTCCTCATCGCCCAGCCCGCGAGCATAAACAGTCCGAGACCCGCCGCCGCTGCCTTCAGGCGGCTCAACGGCATGCCGTTTGCGCGTCTGTTGGGGCCCATCACGCCGTGTAGCCCCAAAAAGCGTATCAACAGCCTGAGGCGGTTCTGAAGAGCGAGCGCAGCCTACAAGAAGCAGGAGTCCGATTGCATAAAAAAAATGTACCATATCTGCTACTCTAGCTCAAACAGAGTTTCGGAATAAACGCAAGACCAAAATTTGGGTTAGAGGGGGGCATTGGAGGTGGATGCTGCGTCAGGGAAGTGAAAAGGGCCAAGGGGCGCTTGCGCCCCTTAGGATCCCCTTTCCGATGGGCAATTTTACAAAATGCTAGCGCATTTTGGTAAAATTGCCCATCGGGAATTGGGTATACTAAGGCCTCCACAGATCGCTTCGCGATCGAGCCTAAGCAATGTAATTATTTATTAAAACTACGCTATGGGAGCCTGTGATTGATAAATGATTATTTAAATTTAAACCACAAAATGAGAGCCCTGTAGGGGCGATTCAATAAAATATATCAAATTTATCTAAAAATTAACTATGGGCAATATATCAGGTTTAATGAATCGCCCCTGTAGGGCTCTAAATCTTTTTTCTATGCCAAAACCCAGGGCTAAAGCCCTGGGCTGACAAGCATTCGCCCCTTCAGGGCTCTCATTTTGTGGTTTGTTTTTAAATAATTATTTATCAACCCTAACGGACTCATTAAAGCAGGTTTTAAATTTAATTGATCACACGCCCTAATTCTGATGGTATTTTTGCCATAAAAAATCGCATCAAAATGATCGTATTGTATTTTTTTATAACAACAAAACACACTTAAGGAGGCCTGAAGGGCCGGCATATCGTAGCCCAGGGCGTAAGCCCTGGGTTTACAGGTGAATTTTTTTTGAGCCCTACAGGGGCGACACTCGTATTCAAATTTTTAGTGCCGCCCTTACAGGGCTCTGGTCTGATTTCTATGCCAAACCCAGGGCTTACGCCCTGGGCTACGATATGCCGGCCCTTCAGGCCTCCCATAGTGTGGTTTTTGTTGTATAAAAATACAATATCACACGCCCTAAATAAGGACGAGCCCTACTCCTCAATCGCGAAGCGATCGTGGAGGCCTTAGTATATCCTTCCCCGATAGCGATTTACTTAAAATACGCAGTATTTTAATAAATCGCTATCGGAAAGGGGATCCTAAGGGGAGCTAGCTCCCCTTGGCCCTTTCCTCTCCCCTTCCCTTTCCCTTTCCCTTGGCCCTTTACTTCCCTTCACTTCACTTAAACTTGACCTCAAGCTCCCCATCGCGTACACACATCCTCATGTTGATTCCCTACCTAGGATTCCTCGGACTGGCCTATCTTTGGAGCTTGCGTCAGCGCTACGAGCCTGAGGCAGCGGTCCCCCTAACGCATACGTGGCTGGCAGCCAGCACGACGACGGTGGCGGCCTGCTTGCTGGCGCTTTTGGGGACATCGCTGGCAGGACGGTATTTCCCTAAAAATACCTTGGCGCCCAGTTTTACCTTACATGGAGCCTATTGCTTGGTCTTTGGACTGGCACAGTGGCCGCATACCTTGTGGAGTTTACCGTTTAGCTGGCAAAGGCTTTCCTGGGCGGTCATGAAGCAGGCGTTTTTTTATTTTTTCAGACTGGCTGGACCCCTGACGCTGCTAAGCTTTCTGTGGGGAGCCCTTTTGGACTGGGGGAGCACAAGCGGTTATTGGGCAGCCTTTCCTGCGCAAAGCTTTGTAGACAAGCTGCGGACTGCGTTTGAAGGTGGCTGGACCGTTACCTCAGCGGGCTTAGTGGTTTTGTTACTGATACTGGCTCCCGTGAGTGAAGAGTTCCTTTTTCGAGGAGCCCTCTATCCTGCCCTGCGTGGGCGCTTGCCTGGGAGGGCGGCTGCAGGGCTCTCAGCCTTGTTGTTTGCCGTGTTGCACGGCTCCCTGCGTGGCAGTGTGCCTTTGTTTTTCCTAGGGTATTTTTTAGCCAAAAGCTACGAGCATTACCGTAATATTTTTATCCCCATTGCCGTGCATAGTTTGTTCAATCTTAACAGTTGCTGGGTTACGCTTTACTTATAAAAAGGCCCAAAATAAAAGAAGCGCATTTATAGGCTTGACGACACCCTCATAAAAAGTCTAGATTGCACTTAGAACCGATTTTACAAGCCAAGCTTGTATTTTGAGTAAAGGTTCTTGAGACAGGCTTTGAGGCCAGTGGCCTCTTTTGCAACGCTTTCGCGTGCACACCCAACACGCTTGTTCCCTCCTCCCTAAAACTTTCTATGGAAAAGTTACCCGAAGCCCTTGATGGGCCTGTCGATGCTCGCGCTATCGACCTTGCTAAAAAACCTGCCTCCCGCCCAAGGGCGCCGCGGGCGCCAAGGGTGCCGAGGGCGCCAAGGGCCAGGCCCGCTACGCGTGTCCGCACGTCCAAGGAAGCCCCTTCGGTAGAGCCTATCGCTGCGGCCCCTCCTGCCAAAAGTCCTGTCTACGAAGAAAAAGCCGAGTCCCTTCAGTACTATTACCCCAGTGGAGACCGTAACCCTGAAGGCTTTAAGCCCAAACCCGAAAAAGCTGCCGATCAACGCAACGCCTCTTCACGAAGGTCTTCAGACTCGCGTCGACGCAGACCGCAGGAAGAGCCCAGGCGTCCACAGGCCCAGAGGCGTGAAGTTCCGGTAGAGCGCCCGCAAAAATCCGGCCGCCAGCAACAACAAAAAGGCCAAACCCGAGGCAAAGCCCAGCCACAGGAACGCGAGCCGTCCTCGGTAAGCAAGGATTACACCCAGTACTTCCTTCAGAACGTTTACAAACAGCTCGGAAGCCTGCGTTCCCTAAGACAAGAGCCCTTCATTACTAGCGTAGCCGCCATTGAAGGCTTTGTCAGCAAAAACGCAAGCGCCCCCTTCCTGCTAACAAAGCTACGCAAGCAATCCCTCGAGGCCATTATCGCTCATAACGAAGCCAACGGCCTCAAGCCCCAACGGGCCCCAAAAAACAGCCTCGTACAAGAGGCCCTCAACGCCGCCATCACGGCCAATAGGCCCCTCCTAACACAGGGCGTTTTGGAGTTCCTTGACGAAGGCGATGCCCTCCTGTTGGATGCCGCTGACAACTACAAAGCGAGCCGCTTTTCCGTCTATATCCCCGCCTGCTGGATCGCCCATTACGGCCTACGCAAGGGCCACACGCTCAGCGTTCAGGCAACAGCCTATGGTTCAGAAAACCTTTTATGGGTCTCCAACATTTTAAGCGTCGAGGGCTTGGATCCTCAAAAAATCAAAGACCTGCCTCATTTTGAAAAACTCGAACCCTATTACCCCACGCAACGCCTCTTTGTCGAACAACCTCAGTTGTCCGGTCGCGACCTGCTGTCCATGCGCGTGGTAGACCTACTCACCCCCATAGGCCTAGGGCAAAGAGCGCTCATTGTCGCGCCTCCACGGGCTGGGAAAACCCTTTTGCTCCAGGGCATGGCCCATGCTATGCGAGCCGCCTGCCCTCAGGCCGAGATCATTGTGCTTTTGGTCGATGAACGCCCTGAGGAAATTGCCGACTTCCAAGACGCCATCGACGGCCAGGTCATCAGCTCCACCTTTGACGAACCCCCGCAAAGCCATGTGCACATCTCCGAACTGGTCATCGAACGCGCCCGCCGTGCTGTCGAAGCCGGCCATCATGTCATCCTTTTCCTTGACTCCATTACCCGCTTGGCCCGGGCACACAATGCCCTCACCGGCAAAGGCGGCCGCACCCTCTCCGGTGGCATCGACGCCAATGCCATGCAGCGCCCACGCCGCTTTTTTAGTAGCGCCCGCAATATCGAAGGCGGCGGCAGCCTCACCCTCATTGCCACCGTCCTGGTCGGCACCGAAAGCCGCATGGATGACCTCATTTTAGAAGAATTTAAGGGCACCGGCAACATGGAGCTCTATTTGGACCGCGAGTTAGCCGATAAACGCATCTATCCCGCCATCCATTGGGAAAAAAGCGGCACCCGCAAAGAAGAACTCCTCTACCACCCCGAAGAACTCGAGAAAATCTTTGCCCTGCGCCGCCTCAGCAAGAACCTCCCCCCCAGCGAAGCCCTCAGCCTCCTCATAAAACGCCTCAAGCAAACGCAGTCGAATGCGGAGTTTTTGATGGCGCTCAACGGATTGTAGGAAAGTAAAGGGCCAAGGGGAGCTCGCTCCCCTTGGATCCCCTAACTGGTAGCGAATTGTGAAAATGCTACGCATTTTCAGCAATTCGCTACCAGGCAGGATATACAAGGACCCCTCCTGATTGTATCTTGAAAAATCCTGAAAGATAGGCAAGGGTGAAAGAGTAGGAGTGATACCGATTTAACTGATTGGTCAAAAAGACCGAAGCGAACTGGGTACGCTCCCACTCAATACATTGCAAAGTGTAAGTACGAAC
>JANYDI010000045.1 GCA_025363695.1 Opitutia bacterium | reverse complement strand
AAAGCCGGGATGGTTGCGCTAATAGCTGTCATGCGCAAAATGATAGTGTGCTTAAATACGATGATAAAAAATGACAGGGTTTACGAAAAAAATTATGAATTTTAGACTTTTGCTCTTGACTGCCAAGACGGTAGATCCCCTACCGATAGGCAATTTTACAAAATGCTAGCGCATTTTGATAAAATTGCCTATCGGGAAGGGTGATACTAAGCCTCCCACAAAAAAACTTTAAAAAAACCTTTACTTTTTAAAATTAATCTCCTTAGTATTGGAAATGCGTATTTTTTTGTGTTTGTGTATTTTAACCAGCTCCCTTTGGGCAGCTCAGCCCTATGAACGCCTAGATATCCCTTCTCAATGGGGTAAATTTGATGACATCCGGAAGTACTCTCTTCCCAATGGAAAGCTAGCGGTGTACGCTCAACGAGCGGATTTTGAGAATGCTGAAGCTTTTGGGTACTACCTTGACAAGGTCCTCCTGGCCCAACTCGAAAACGTCAGCGTACTCAAGCTGGGCTTCCCAGCCGAACTCCTCCCGGAGAAGAGCCGCCTACTCATAGATCATTCTATTGACGCCTTGGTGCTAGACATCGAGACCCCTCAAACCCCGATAGCAGCCTTTTGCGAAGCCTTCCTTCGAGATCTCCCCAATGCCGCCTTGCGTACCTTTTTTGACCCGCAGGATGGCCGTTCAGTCCACAGGCCATCACGGTTCGCAATCCTCATCGGCGTACATAGGGTCCATGCGTTGCACCAAGAGATCTGGGGCCAGGAGTTTGATCAATTTGACGAAGGCCGGCTGACGTGCTTTCGGGACGAGCGTCTGTTTCCTGGCGGCTGGAAACCCGACCTCATTGAGAAAGCCCTACCTGAACTGTGTGCACGGATGCATAACGACAGTACCTTGTTCCTGGCTCCAGGCATTACCAATAATTTCATCGACACTAAGGATGATGACTTTGTGCGGCTTACGCACGCCATTAAGGACGGCTACGGGCGCATCATTTTACCCTACCGCAAGCTGCCTTTTTTTGATCGTATTTTTGCCCAAAGCCTCAAAGACCTCTCTAATGAGGTCCAGTACAACGGAGAGACCCTGTCCGCCGAATCCTCCCCTTTGAATGACGTAGCCCTTGTATTGGGCTCAGCGCTTGAAAAAGCTGTCTTCCCACTGCCCTACCCGATAGACGCGAGCATGGAGGATTACAACAAAGCCCTAAAGGTCTGGACCGCCGCCGTGAGCTTCCTGGGGGTTTGCTACTTATCCGCAGACCTCCTGTTTGACACCGCATCAGGGATAGCCACAGGATCAGACATGCCTAGCATCACGCAAGCCCTTACGCCGCCCGTCGTGCTCTACTGCTATCTTGGGTACCTAGCCATGCTTGGCCAAAAGGGTAGATCGATCTACCTGTCCACGCCCAGGATCGCGGTTAATAGCGCCATAGGCTCGTTCCTTATCGCACTACCCTTGATGGTACTTTATCCGCAGTTCATGTAATACTCCCGGATCGCTTCGCGATCTGTGGGGGGCTTAGTATAGCCTACCAGGTAGCGATTTTTATAAAATGCATCGCATTTTTAAAAATCGCTACCTGTAGGGGATCCTAAGGGGCGCAAGCGCCCCTTAGCCCTTTAACGCTAGCTCTATCGCCAAAGCATAAACCGGCACCCCTGGCTGCCAGTCCAGGGGGAGGCGCACGGCATCCTTTTCGGTAGTCAGGAAGGCCTGAATTCCTGGGCAGCCCAGGCCTTCCAGCTCTTTTTTTGAAAATGGGTGATGATCAGCAAAGGCCTGGCAAAAAACCACCGGGGCTGCTAACGTTTTTTCTGAAAGCTCCCTAAAACGCTGAGGATTGGCAATCCCGCAAAAAAGCCCCAAGGCCTTGCCGTTGAGCGTGTTTAAAGGCAACTCAGCTCCTGAAGGCCAGGCGACTAAATGACTGGCCCTCAAGCCACACAAGCTAACAGGCGTCCCTGGGCTATAATGTTCAATCAAGGCCATCAAGGCCGCCGGAGGCTCCCCCTCGCAACGCATCAAAACCACCCGCGTGGCCCGCTTCAGGCCCGAGATAGGCTCCCTGAGCGGCCCCAAAGGCAGCAATTTCCCATTACCAAAGGGATTCAGCGCATCGATAAGCACAATACGCTCATCGCTATGCAGGGCATGGTGCTGAAAGCCATCGTCCAAAAGAATCACATCGGCCGTTTCAGCAGCTCTGCGACCCGACCGAGACCGCTTCGGATCTACCCAAACAGCCACTCCAGGCAGCTTTTTGGCCATCCAATACGCCTCATCCCCTACGTCCTCGTAACGATGCTGTGGACCTACCTTTATCGGTAAACCGTTACAATGCCCCCCATAGCCCCGAGTAAGAATCGCCACACGCTTCCCAGACGCCCCAAGTTTTTTTGCCAAATGAACCACCATCGGCGTCTTCCCCGTACCCCCACACGTCAGGTTCCCCACCACCACCACCGGCACCGCTAAGCGCGTCTTCGGGAGCCAGTCGTAGATTTTACGATGAATGCAGGCCCCCAGGCCGTAAACCCAAGAAAGTATGTGAAAAAGAAAGGTCATGGGTTGCGAAAGGGCATGATTGAAAAGTAAAGGGCTGAGTAAAGGGCCAAGGGGCGCTTGCGCCCCTTAGGATCCCCTTTCCGATAGCGATTTTGCGAAATACTACGTATTTCGACAAAATCGCTATCGGGAAGCCTATACTAAGGCCTCCACAGATCGCGAAGCGATCCGGGAGTATCTTATGAATTGCTTCGATCCGGCAGGAAGGGGGGCATTGGCGGTTCAGGCAAGGAAGGGATGTGCGTAGCGCACTACGGTGCGTGAGTTACTTCCATTCCACAGCATCAACCGTCAATGCCCCCCTTCCTGCCTAGCCGACGGAGCCTTGCAGTTCTAGCTCTATCAGCCGCTTCAGCTCGACGCTATACTCCATGGGGAAGGCGCGCGTGAGGTCGTTGATGAAGCCGTTAACACTCAGACTGGTGGCCTCGGCCTCACTGAGGCCGCGTTGGCGCATGTAAAAAATTTGCTCGGCGCTGACCTTGGATACGCTGGCCTCGTGTTGGACGCAGTTTTGATTGCCGCGTACGGTAATGGCCGGATAGGTGTCTGTGCGGCTGTTTGTGTTGATGAGCAGGGCGTCACATTGCGTATTATTTTTGCAATGCTTCAAATGGCTTGGGATGCTCACGCGACCACGGTAAGTCGCACGGCCATCGAGCATTGAGATGCTTTTGGAAATGATATTCGAGGTCGTTTCATCCGCCAAATGGATCATCTTGGCCCCCGTGTCCTGGTGCTGCCCTTGGCCAGCCAAGGCAATGGAAAGGACTTCGCCGCGGGCTTTTCGGCCCTTGAGCAAAACACCTGGGTACTTCATCGTTAAACGTGAGCCGATATTACAATCAATCCAGCGGACTTCCGCTTCTTCGTAGGCCATAGCCCGCTTGGTTACGAGGTTGAACACGTTGTTGGACCAATTTTGGACGGTGATGTATTGGATTTTGGCGCCCTTAAGGGCCACGAGCTCTACAACGGCCGAATGCAAGGTGGTCGTTTCAAACTTCGGAGCCGTGCAGCCCTCCATGTAGGTGACCTCAGAGCCCTCATCGGCAATGATAAGCGTACGTTCAAATTGGCCAAAGTTCTCAGCATTTATCCTGAAATACGCCTGCAGCGGCTGCTTGACCTTCACCCCCGGAGGCACATAAATAAAGCTACCGCCGCTAAAACAGGCACTATTGAGGGCGCTGAACTTGTTATCGCCGGAAGGGATGACTTTGCCAAAATATTTTTTGAAAAGCTCCGGATGCTCCATAAGCCCTTCCGTAGAGCCCATGAAAATAACGCCTTGCTTTTGCAGGTCGTCTTTAATCCGAGAATACGCGGCCTCGCTGTCAAACTGGGCCTCTACGCCCGCCAAAAAGGCCCTCTCTTGCTGCGGAATCCCCAACCGCTCAAAGGTTTCCTTCACCTTTTCCGGGACGTCCTCCCAATTACGGCTCGGGCGCTGGCCTTGCGATAAATAGTAGCGTATGACGTTAAAGTCGATATTTTTGAGATCCTCCGAAGCCCAGTGCGTAGGTAGCGGTTTTTGCAAAAATAACTCCAAGCCCTTTTGCCTAAACGCCGCAATCCAGGCATCCTCCCCCTTGGCCTGCGTAATATACTCGATCGTCCGAGGCCCCAGGCCTACGCCCGCGTCGTACGCGTAGTCCGTATCGTAACGAAAGTTACCCTTTTCTGTGTCGATGTCGATGGTGGTCATGCGTTAAAAGTGCAGAAAAATTAAGGGCCAAGGGGACGTTGCCGGCGCGCGCGCCTTGGATCCCCTTTCCGATAGCGATTTTTAAAAATGCGATGCATTTTATAAAAATCGCTATCGGGAAGCATATACAAGGCACCCCACAGATCCCTTCGGGATCGAAGAAATTTGTAAAACCACACTTAAGGAGGCCTGAAGGGCCGGCATATCGTAGCCCAGGGCGTAAGCCCTGGGTTTGCAGGTGAAAAAAGATTTAGAGCCCTACAGGGGCGACACTCGTATTCATATTTTTAGTGCCGCCCTTGCAGGGCTCCGGTTTATTTTCCATCCCGGACCCAGGGCTTACGCCCTGGGCTACGTATCTACCGGCCTTTCAGGCCTCCTTAAGTGCGGTTTTGATAGATAATTACATTAAATTCGATTCCGTAGGAATCTGTGGGGGGCTTAGTATATGCTTCCCGATAGGCAATTTTACCAAAATGCGCTAGCATTTTGTAAAATTGCCTATCGGCAGGGGATCCTAAGGGGCGCAAGCGCCCCTTAGCTCCTGTATCCCGAGATTTCCAGCTCCCTCGCCAAGGCCTTATCACCGCTTTGGACGATGCGGCCTTCTTGCATAATGTGGACTTTGTCGGGGACGATGTAGTCGAGTAGGCGTTGATAGTGAGTAATGATGAGAAAGCCGCGATCGGGACTGCGCAGAGCATTGACGCCCTGGGCGACGACCTTGAGGGCATCGATGTCTAGGCCGCTGTCGGTTTCGTCTAAAATACAAAAAGAGGGCTCTAGCAGGAGCATTTGGAGGATTTCGCAGCGTTTTTTTTCGCCACCTGAGAGGCCATCGTTAACGCAGCGGGCGCTAAAGCTGTGGTCCATTTGGAGTTGATCCATGCCCTTGAAGAGCCGGGCGTAAAAGGATTTAGCGTCAAAGTGCGCTTCTTTGGGGAGCCGTGAACGCAGGGCAGCGCGAATGAAATTGGCAATGGTTACGCCTTGGATGGTTTGCGGATACTGAAAGGCCAGGAAAAGCCCTGCCTTGGAGGCGGCTTCAGGCTCCATCTCGAGCAAGGGAAGGCCATGGAGCAGCACGTGACCGTCTTCAACGGTATAATCGCTATGGCGGGCTAAAATCTTCGCAAGGCTGCTTTTCCCAGCGCCATTGGGCCCCATAAGCGCATGGACCTCTCCCTTAGGGACCGTTAATGAAAGGCCCTTGAGCAAGGGGATGCCCTCAATGCTCGCCTTTAAATTTTTTATCACTAAACTCATATAAGTACCCTCGTAAAGGGACAGACTCCATCATCCTGGAGGGGTCGAGCGCCAACAGCAAGAAAAAAGAAACTTTTGTGCATTTTTTTCTTGTTCTTTCCGTAAGCAGTGTTACTATGGGCCCTCTAGTATGGCAATCAAAGACGAATATTTACAAGAAGCGCTCAAGGTAGTTCCCATACCTAATATTCTGATAAACATGGTTTCCAAGCGTGCGCGCCAGCTGAAGCTCGGCTCCAAGGCCATGGTTCAGTCCTACGAACGGCTTTCACCGGAAAATGTAGCGCTCAAAGAAATCGCCGAAGGCTATCTTTATTACCGGCTTCCCAATGAGCCTGCTATCGAAGGCCAAGAGGAAATGCTCGGCGACATCCCTCAAGACGTCGTTTAGCCCGATTTTTCTGGGGTCCTCATGAAAACAGGTTCTAAGCCGCCAGGCCCTAGGGAAATTCGTAACCGCAAAGCCTTTAAGGATTATACCGTTGAGGCTACCTATGAGGCGGGCCTGGCCCTTCAGGGGACAGAAGTTAAGGCGATACGCGCCGGTAATGCCCAGATCGATGACGCCTTTGTCCGCATGGAAAAAGGCCGCGCCATCCTCTACCACGCCCATATCGACCCCTACGCCTTTGGGACCAATATTAACCACAACCCCAAGCGCCCGCGCCAGCTCCTCCTGCGCAAACCGGAATTGCGTAAGCTCACGCAAGCCAACTTAGTGGCCGGTCTGAGCCTCATTCCGCTAAAACTCTATTTCAAGAACGGCTGGGCCAAGATCTCCCTAGGCGTCTGCACCGGCAAAAAGCTCCACGACAAACGCCACGACCTCAAGAAACGCACGGAGCTAAGAGAGGCGCAGAGAGAAATAAAGGGGAGGTAAGGACTAAGGGGCGCTTGCGCCCCTTAGGATCCCCTACAGGGTGCGATTTTTAAAAATGCAAAGCATTTTATAAAAATCGCTACCTGGTAGGAAATACTAAGGTCCCCCACGATCGCGAAGCGATCCGGAGGGTATTTTTTTTGAGCTACTTCGAGCCAGTTTGAGGGGTGCATTGGGGGTTCAGGCAAGGAAGGGAAGTGCGTAGCGCACTACGGTGCGTGAGTCACTTCCATGACGCAGCATCAAACCCCAATGCACCCCTCAAACCTTCCCTGACTCTCCGTAAATCTCCCCTATGCGTAATACCGACCCAGACTTGCGTGCTTTGGCGGACTTGGACCTGGAGGGATTGCGCTTGGATGGCGTCTTGGACGGCATCGGGCAGGAAGCATTCTTTTTTGGGGTCGTGGGCGTATTTTTGGGAAAAATGCGCTAGGGTGCGCTCCAGGGAGGTCCAAAACTGGGGTGGGAAACCCCAGCAGTTGAGGGAGACGGGGCTGAGGGGGTCCAGGATTTTAAGGATATGCTGAGGCGATAGACCCTGGATGCCTTGGGATGTGGCCTGGATATGGGTGACCTCCTCGAGCTGCGTGAGGAGGCCGTCTGTAACCTGACAGAGGGCTCGAGAGACGCTTCCGCAGCTGGAAAGCGTATTTTTTAAAAAATAGCTCACTAAAATGCCCGCGTTGGGGGGGCCTTTTTTTAGGCCTTCAGCAAGCTGTTGGAGTGCTTGTGGGCCGTAGTAATCATCAGCATTGAGAACGGCAAAGGGACTTGACCCGACAGCATGCCTGGCTGCCCAGACGGCCTGAGCGGTCCCCCAAGGGCGTTCTCGAACAGGAGTGCCCGAGATCCCGGGTAGATCGTCATATTTTTGCTCCACCCAAGTAATGGGCAGAGGGCTTTCAAAGGGCAAGGTCGGACTTCCTTCGGGGACGACTAAAACGGCCCTGGAAAACCCGGCTTGGTAGGCATCGTTGAGGGCGTAGGCTAAGAGGGGTTCCCCCTTGGGACCCACGGGAGCCCACTGTTTGGCGCCGCCGTAGCGACTGCCTTTGCCTGCTGCTAAAATAATCAGGATCATGGGAAATTTAAGTGAACGTTTTTGGAGTTTGTGCGTCTGAGTGTTGTGATCTTTGGGCTGAAGTCGAGCGCAATGGAGTCAATCTGAGCTTTTTGATTTATTATGAAAACCATGAGATTTATATATCCATTCATCAGCCTGCTGGCTTTGGGAATCCAAAGTTTGGGGGCTGTCACGCCAGATCCTGGAGAAGCCTTGTACCCCAACATCGTAAAAAAAACCGATGACTTGTATGTCGCTCAGATGCCAGATCATGATTTGCGCCTGGTGATGGAACGGGTTAATGACAGAAATGTGGGAAGGTGGCGAAGCTATGCGGGGATTCAGTCACATGAGGAAGTAATTAGGCATTTCAATGGACATGTTGATAAAAATCAACAGCAACTGTCTTTGCAAGAAGGCTCTGGACATTTCTGTTCCGTTCTTAGGAGGGTTTCTTGCTCTGAAAATGAGATTTGGATAGCCTACGTCAGCGAGGAAAAAAATCCTGAAGGGATTCCTACCGATTTTTATTATAGTGTACGTAATGCAACACACCCAACGACGGGATCGTTTCCTTCTTCTATTAAAATGTTTGTTACTGTCACGTCCAATCCTAATGCTCTCCTTACCTCGCACATGGGCATTGCTGCATCCGTAGAAGGTGCGCTTGGACAACGCCCTCGTGGGATTTCCGTAGACCTACACTCTTTCGGAGCCAAGGTGATGCGCATGCGCAATCCTGACAGAAGATTTATGATAAATGCTCCCGCCTTCGCTATGGAGAAAATTTTGATAGATAAGCTCCCTGCGGGCTCTCTTTTTATTGGAACGCGTGAAATGAGGCAAGTTTTGCAGGAAAGAGCGTCTATGGATTTTAATGCTTTTTTAGCCAGTGAAGAAGGCCTAAGTAATCAAGCAGACGTTCATGAATTCATAAACTCCGACATAGAAAATGAACTGAACAGACAGCGAGAATTGCAAAAGTATGTTGCTCATTGTGTTAAAGAAGGAAAAACACACAAGGAGGCTGAAGCTCTTTTTTTGCACACAAAAAAATTGGAGTTTGTAGACATTGTTGATGGCAAGCTTGTTCGTTCAGAAGCAAGGATAAAAAACGGTATCGAAGACTCGTTATTAATTGATTTTAAATCCTTTAAAAATCGGTACGCTTACCCCAAAATAGATAACCTAGAAAATGGATTCCTGTCCTTGATGGAAAAATATCCTCCGCTGCTTTCTGTGGATGAAGAAATGGGCCGGCACTTTGAAAACAGACTCACCATTTTCGACCCAAAGAGTCCCGATGACGTGTGGATGACGGTGGATGAAAGCAATCGCCAGACCTACGACTGGCTTTTCCAAGAACCCTTTAAGCCTGCCGGAAAGACGCATTACATCGTGGTTGACTTGGAGACCTTGGCCAATGCGAAGCCTGTAGAACGCCCTTCGATGGAGTAAGCAATCAAACAAGCCTAAAAAGGCTTGCCTTTTCAGTCAGGCCCCCTTTGGCTATCGTTACCCATGACAAGCAAAGGGGGCAAGGCAATAAAGGCATGCGGGCTCAGGGGTTTGGGGTACTGCCTGGCGAGCTTGCCGTTTTTTTGCCTTTGGGGGCTGTGTTGGGCGGTCGGCTTGGCCTATTATGCTTTGGCAGGAAAGCGAAGGCGTTTACTGCTATCCAATTGGCATCATGCCTTTGAGGATCATGATTTAGCATGGATTCGAGCTGCTGCTCGGCGTAGTTGTGCGCATTTGGTGGAACTGGGCCTGATGGGGTTTTTGTGGCCGTTTTGGCGCCGTAAAACCCTTTTGAAGCGCTTTAGCTTGGCGCCAGAAGCACGGGCGTTGCTGGAAACCGCCTTTGCCACGCCCGGGCCACGGATTTTCCTGGTGCCACACACGTCGCTCATGGAAGGGCTTATTTTGATTCCCTTGCTTTTTGGACCTGGGTTTAAAGGGCCCTTTGGGGTGATTTATCGACCACTCAAGCAGCCGGTTTTGGATGACTTTATTAAAAAAACCCGCCAAGCCACGGGGTTTAAACTCATCGCACGTGGGCCCGAAGGTCTCAAGGAAGCGATGCAGCTGCTCCAAAAAGGCGGGAATTTGGTGGTGCTTTTTGACCAAAGCCCGCGTGAAAAAGGCTGGCTAGGCGCCTTTTTAGGACGTATGGCCACCACAACAGCTCTGCCAGGCAAGCTCCTAGAGCGTTACCACGCGCAGGCCTATGTGTGTTATCCGTGGCATGTGAAGCCCTTTAGTGCTCAAATGCGTATACAAAGCTTGCAGGCCAAGGATGCCCAAGCGCTCTTGCAAGAGAGTAATCTTTGGCTGGAAGCCTTTTTGCGTAAAAACCCAGACCAAGCACCCACTTGGCTTTGGGCTCATGATCGTTGGCGGATCAGGGAGCAGCAGGAGCAATGTCTGCAGCTCCCTGATTTACCCTGTCTACCCTTGCCTGAGCGCATGCGCAGCTTTCGGCTGGCGGTAATCTTGCCGCAAGACCCCCGACATCGGCTGGCCCTGCGGCCAATGTTGGAGCAGCTAGCCACCTGCAGGCCGGATGTAAGGTTAAGTCTTTACCTCATCGAAGGCGAATCCCTCTCCTGGGAAGCCCCTGTTATCGCCTTTCCAGCCCAAAGTCGCAGGCAAGCCTCTTTTTTTAAGCAGCTCCGTTTTGCCTATCTGGATGCTATCATCGTCTGCGACCCCACGTTTTATAAAGCAGCAGCTCTGACAAAGACGCCTCTACGCCTGGAAGTCAAAGGGCAAGAACTAAGGGGCACTCGTGCCCCTTAGGATCCCCTTTCGATAGCGATTTATTAAAATGCTAACGCATTTTAGATAAATCGCTATCGGGAAGGGTGATACTAAGCCCCCCACAGATTCCTTCGGAATCGGGGTAATCTTTCCAAGGCAGTTCAAAAAGCACACCCGGATCGCTTCGCGATCTGTGGGGGCCTTAGTATCCACCTACCCAGGTAGGCAATTTTATAAAATGCTCTGCATTTTTAAAATTGCCTACCTGTAGGGGATCCTAAGGGGCGCTAGCGCCCCTTAGCCCTCCTTCTCCTTTACTTCCTTTACTTCCTCCTTCGCCTTCTCCTCCCGTTCGAGCCAGTCGTTCATAATGCGTAGGCTTTCGCGTAGGGGAATGTCGACGGGGTCTGGCTTGGCTCCTGGCTTATCCTCCTTGTTGAGTTGCTTATCGAGGGCTTCGCGTTCCTTTTTCTTTTCCTGGGCGAGCTTGAGGAGGATTTCTTGGCTTGGATAAGGGGCGGGAATGCCTTCTCGTAGCTGTTTATCGTTTTCCTTAATAAAGACGGCGTCGAGCTCACGTTGGGCCTTGCGTTCTTCTAGGTTGAGGGAGAAGCTTTTGCGCTCATGTTTTTCCTGGGCCCAGTGGATGCTTTTCTCAAAGATTTCAAATTCCTTGAGGGTTTTTTGACGCTCTAGGCTTTTGGTTTTTAGTGCTTCTACGAGGGCATCGGTAATGGGGCTGGCATTCCAGTCTGGGTTTTGAATGGGGGCAAAGCGGATATGGCCACCTTTGTCGGTCTCGGGCTTAAGCAGGGGGGTTTTGAGGTACCCAATTTTGTCCCAAGGAATGGGGTTTGCGAGGGCGCTTTCGCCGATGGGGAGCAGGTCGTTGAGGTTGGGCAGCGTGATGTCGGAGCTCACGCCCTTGAGTTGGGTAGATTCTCCGTTGAGGCGGTAGTATTGTTGGATGGTGATTTTGGCAGCGCCAAATTTTTCAGTCCTCAAGGACGGAGGCCACAGGATGGGGACGTTTCCGGCGTTTAGGATGGCTTGAACACTGCCCTTGCCGTGGGTCGTTTTATCCCCGACAAAAAGGGCGCGGCGGTAATCCATGAGGGCACCGATGACAATTTCCGAAGCTGAGGCGCTATAACGATTACCCAAGGTGATCAGGGGGCCACTCCAGGCTACATAGGGGCTTGTGTCCGCGTATTCTCCGGTTTGCTTGAGGGCATTTTTGGCCTGAAGCACGGGTCCGGCAGGAATAAACAGCCCGGAGATGGCAATGCCTTCTTGAAGAATGCCGCCTCCGTTGTACCTAAGGTCCAAAATAAGGCCTTCCATGCCCAGGGATTTAAGCCGGGTAATGAGCTCGTCAACGTCTTCTACGCTACTGAGGCCCTCTTTATTGTGGTCGTCTCCGTAGAAGGAAGGGATGTGGATGAAGCCGATTTTGTGCTGCCTTGCGCTGGCGTCTGTGACTTCAAAGAGCTTGGCTTTGGCCAAATTCGCGGTGAGCTCTATTTGTTTGCGTACCAGGACGACTTCCTTGCTGACGGAACGGTCTCGGTTGGCGGGCTGGATGAGGAGTTTTACTTGGGTGTTTTCGGGGCCACGTATGAGCTTTACAATTTTTGTCGTTTTCATGCCAACAACATCTTCTAGAGGGCCGTCTTTGCCTTGGCCTATGGCTAAGATTTTATCCTCCAGGCCAATGTTGCCGTTTAGGTGCGCTGGGCCTCCGGGCAGGAGGTCTTTGATGGTGCAGTAGCCATCTTCGTCGGTGAGGACGGCTCCGATGCCAATGAGGGTGTTGTGCAGCATGGAGGAAAGGTCGTCCATGGAATCTGCTGAAAAGAAACTGGATTGAGAATCATACAGCTGGGCAACGCTGGTGAGGAAGATTTCCTGAATCTGGTCAAAGGTAAACTCAGCAACATTGCTGCGCCAGTAAGCAAAACGTTTATTGAGGCGCTCAAGCGCTTTGGGAAGGGCCGCCTCTAGGCTCAAGGGCCCTTTGGGCTCCTCGGGAGCTGCTTTTCCGACAGAGGGAGCTTCCTTGGGTTCCTTAGCCTCTGGCTCCTCTGGCTCCTCTGGCTCCTCTGGCTCGGCTGGCTTGGGGGCTTCTGCTTCAACGGGAGTTTCTTTTGTTTCCTTAGCCTCTGGCTCTGCGGGCTTAGGGGCTTCGGGCGTGCTTCCCTCTGGCTCGGCTGGCTTAGGGGCTTCTGCTTCAATGGGAGTTTCTTTGGGTTCCTCAGCCTCTGGCTCGGTAGGCTTGGGGGCTTCGGGCGTGCCTTCCCTGGTTGGGACTTGGGCTGCTTTTCCCGTATCTTCTTCAAAGGGTGCCATGAGCGGCAAGAGCTCGTTGATGAGCTCGTAAGTCATGCGGCTTTCCCACACGGCATCCAAGGCCTTGTCGTCGGCCTCCCAGTTCATTTCGTTACGATCGGGCTGAAAGCTTTCCTTGCTTTTGAGGTCGAAGGACTTTTCGAGCCGTTCCTTGACCCAATCCAGCCGTGCTAGGCATTTTTTTTGAAATTCCTTAAAAATGGCAATTCCAGGATCGATGTTACCTCTATAAAGATACAGCCGAACGGTGGGACAAAATTGTTTTTTAAAGCTCTCGGCGTCGTTTTTATTAAAAAAGGCATGATGGGGGTCCAGATCCTTCATGTAAGCGTTGATGATGGCTTCAGCAGGAATTTGCGAAAGCATCTTGTTTTTGAGGTGCATCCGCTCAAGGGTTTGCGTCAGAAATAACGTTTCGTGTTGGCTGCGCGGGGTGTTTTCCAGCTTTTCTACGCTTTTCAGAGCTTGAGCACGCGGGGTCTCGCTGGGCTTCAGTGCTTCGCTTCGAACCTCTTGCAGCTTGGGTTGTTCCGAGGGCTCCGAGGGAATTGTGACGGAGGGGACTTCTACGGGCGCAAGGGCCTCTCTAGCGTGCAGCGTAACCAGGCACAAGCACCCAAGGCCGATAAGAAAGGGGAGACTAAAGGAACGTTTGATCATATAAAGAAGCCGTCATCCTACGACAATTCTTGTCTACTTGCAACGAAAAGTAGCTACTGTGCAAGATTTTTTTAGGGAGGGCTAAGGGGCGCAAGCGCCCCTTAGGATCCCCTTTCCGATGGGCGATTTTCTAAAATGCGCCAGCGCATTTTAGGAAAATCGCCCATCGGGAGTGGGTATACAAGATCTTCCACGATCGCGAAGCGATCTGTGGAGGCCTTAGTATATGCTTATCGATAGCGATTTATCTAAAATGCGTTAGCATTTTAATAAATCGCTATCGAAAGGGGATCCTAAGGGGCATTTATGCCCCTTGGCCCTTTCACTTTCACTTTATACCATTGAGCTATCGCTATACATTATTGTTGCTTTATAAGCATAGTTGCTTTATTGTTATTTATACAAAAAAATGTCTTCTATAAATACAGACCCCACGGATCCCAGTGTCAAAAATCAATCAGGATTGACTGCTGATGCGGCTCAGCAGCTCAAAGATGATCTCGCCAAGCTAAGCTCGGCCCTGAGCGGACGTACCGATTTGGCTGCTTATGCGGATGCGATACAACATTATAGCGACTTATTGGATGCTGCCATTAAGTCAGGTTCGGTAGATGTAACGCTTTTTAAAAATATTGCAGACTTTGCGACTACCGCTCTGGCGAATCCGCAGCTGGCCTCGCTTAAGGACGCCTTAACGGAGCTTCAGACGGTAGCTCAGGGCATGTACAAGCATCTTTCCGCTCGCCCGCTTGCTGATCCGGAGCTTCCACCGCCTCAGTTGGGTTCATTGGGCTTGGATGAGGCACTCAAGATGTTGGAGCATCTGGTGCTGGGCAAGATGTTGCAGCAGGCCAAGGACAATTCAATGGTAAATCAGGGTAAAATACGAGAGAACCGTGACAAAAAAATTAACGCCATCATAAAAGAGCACAAGCAGGCCGAAAAAGCTAAAAAGATGCGGGGCATCATGAAGATTTTTAGTAAAATCGGGATAGGAGCCACAGCAGCCATGGCTATTATGTCCGTTGCAGCCATCGGCGCAGGGGTGCTGACGGGAGGCGCAGCAGCGGCCTGCATGGTGGGGCTTTTGGTCACGGCGGCTACCATGATTATGGACCAAACGGGGACGACACAGGACTTCCAAAAAGCGGTTACGGAGTCTATCCAGAAGTCCTTTCCGAGC
>JANYDI010000050.1 GCA_025363695.1 Opitutia bacterium | reverse complement strand
AGGGGCGCAAGCGCCCCTTAGCCCTTTTCACTTTCAACATTTCAACACTAAAACGCCCCTTAGCCTTCTTCCTAACATCCTGTGAATATCCCGGAATTTCCTGCGAACAAAAAAAGTTATCCTTTTTTTTCGGAAAGTTCTCCGGGTACTTTTTAACAAGGGCTAGGCCCTGCACAGTGCATTTTTTCGGGTCTCCAGGACTTACCGACATATTCCCAGACCATACTACTAAGACTGTTTTAAAATATTTTAAAGTTATCTTATTAAATAGAGATTGCGTCTTTTGGTAAAATCTCCATAAAGGTCGGCTAACGTTGGGTTTCCAACAACCTTCTTTTGGTCATGAAATTTACAGTTGACAGGGATTTTTTTGCTAACGGCTTGCAGCAGGTTTCGAATGCTACGGGGTCTCGCAACACGCGGCCTATTTTGGGCAACGTACTGATTGAAGCCTATGAGGGCTGCATAACGCTTACGGCGACCAACCTCGAAATGGGGATACGGGTATGCCTTCCTGGGCAAATTCAGCGTCCTGGCAAGACGACTTTGCCGGCTAAAAAGCTAGCGAGCATTGTTGCGCTCTTGCCCAAGCAGGACGTAGACGTTACGGCTTCGGATGAAGACCAGGTAAAAATCCAATCCGGATCGGCTACTTTTCGTATGATGGGCATCAAGGCGGCAGATTTCCCGGCTTTGCCAGAATCGACTTCTGCGCTTGAAACTTTCTTGGCCCAAGATAGTTTGCAACGCATGCTCAAGAGCGTCTCTTATGCGCAAAGCCACGACGAAAACCGTTACATCCTCAACGGCGTGCACCTCAAACTTAGGGAAGGCAAGCTGACCCTGGCGGCCACGGATGGCCGTCGTTTAGCGATGGTTTCCAGTCCGGTTGAGGAACAAGGCAGTGCTGAGATCATTTTGCCTGCTCGGGCTGTTTCGGAGCTGGAACGTCTTTTGGGCAAGGGCGAACGTATTCGGGTAGCTTTCAGCGAAGGCCATGTCGCTTTTGGATTGGAACTCAACCCAGACATCCAACAAAAAGGCCTCATTAAGGAGCTCTACCTCGTCTCCAAGGTCGTCGATGGGGACTACCCTGACTACCTGAAGGTCATCCCCAAGGAAAGCGCCCACCGCATCAAGGTCGATCGTGGGCTTATGTACGAATGCGTCCGTCGTTGCGCCCTGGTCGTCAGCCCCAAGAACAACTCCATACGCATGAAAGTCAGCAACCCTGTCATCGAGTTTTCGGCTTCCAGCCCCGAGTACGGAGACTCCCAGGAAACCATGGCTATTCAATACGATGGCCCTGACGTCCAACTCGCCTTTAACCCAAATTTCATCCTCGAACCCCTCAGCTGCCTCACCCAAGACGAGCTCACCTTCGAGTTCGGCGACGAACTGAGCCCCGGCCTCTTCAAGACCCAGGCCGCATTTGTGTGTGTGATTATGCCGTTGAAAGTAAGTTAAGGCTAAGGGGCGCTTGCGCCCCTTAGGATCCCATTTCCGATAGCGATTTATTAAAATACTGCGTATTTTAAATAAATCGCTATCGGGGAGGGTGATACTAAGGCACCCCACAGATCGCGAAGTGATCGAAGTGTATTTATTTAAAACGCACTTAAGGAGGCCTGAAGGGCCGGCATATCGTAGCCCAGGGCGTAAGCCCTGGGTTTGGTATGGAAAACAGACCAGAGCCCTGTAAGGGAGGCACTAAAAATTTAATAAATCGCTATCGGAAATGGGATCCTAAGGTGCGCGCACCCGCAAGCGCCCCTTGGCCCTTTAAAACTTTTTTAAAAAAAAGCTTGATTCTTCTTTTTTTTCTTCTAGGCTCTCGGTCGTCGTAGCGGAGACGGCGCAAAGTGCCGTTCCTGCGTGAGTCCCCATCGTCTAGCCTGGTCCAGGACACAGGATTTTCATTCCTGTAACACGGGTTCGAATCCCGTTGGGGACGCCATTTGGGCCGTTTTTTCAGGACGTTTATGTCGACAACACAAGCAGTCCCTTCGCTGAGTGTTTTGCCTCGACATGTAGCGTTTATTTTGGATGGAAATCGTCGCTGGGCGCAAGCGCGTTCGCTCCCGGTAATTGAGGGGCACAAAAAAGGCGCTGATCAGGTGTTGGCTGTCAGCCAAGCTGCTTTTGATCGCGGCGTGGAGTATGTCACGCTCTATGTTTTTTCGGTCGAAAACTGGAGCCGTGCACCTCATGAAGTTCAAGGGCTTATGGCGCTTTTGCATCACTTTCTTGAACACAAAGGGCAAGTTTTTTTGGACAATGCCATTACCCTGCGTGTTTTGGGCTGCATGGAAGGCCTGCCACTGGCGATACGCAGTGCCCTAAAGCTCTTAATAAAACGTTCCAAACCGCATGAACAGACCCGCAAAACCCTTCTTTTGGCCGTCAACTATGGCGCCCGCACGGAGCTGGTCGAGGCCGTTAAACGTTATACGAGTAAGGTGCTATCGGGCCAAGAAGACCCGCAGGCCCTCGATTGGCCCACCCTCGCCTCCTATTTGGACACCGACGGCATTCCCGATCCTGATTTGATCATCCGCAGCTCTGGAGAGCAGCGCCTAAGCAATTTTTTACTCCTGCAAAGCGCTTATGCTGAACTCTATTTTTCCCCCGTTTATTGGCCCGACTTCAGCCCCGCCGACCTGGATGCCGCTCTAAATGCCTTCGCTCAGCGACGCCGTGTTTTCGGCGCTTAAGAATAGATTTTCAAATACATGCACTTGTCGTAGTTTAAAATAAATGCACTTTGTCTAAAAAATAAGAATTAATCATTTGACAAAGTTACTTTTTTTATTATTAACAGTTGGATAAGTATTTTTTTCTAGAACCATTTTAATAAATTGCAAGTCATGAAAATAGAAACCGGGGATATCCAAAACGAATTAAAATCCATAGAAAAAGAGGAAGAGCTTCTAGCCCAACGCAAGCAAGATCTCAAAACACGCCAAGATCGCATGGACGCTATCGAACAAAGCGTCAAGGAGTTTTTTGAAAATACAGGATTTAAGGACCCACGCGAGCTCATTGAAGCCCTGATGGAAACCTACGAAATCCGCGTCGCTGGGTACACCCGCGTCAACCCCAACAGAAGGCGCCGCACCCGCATCACCGCTAGCCTCCGCGATACCATCAAGGGCGAAATCAAGGGCGGTAGCTCCATGAATAAGGCCTCGAAAAAATTCGGCATCAGCTACGTCGTCATCTCGAAAATCGTTAAGGGGTCGTATGATAAATTGAACTAAGGGGCGCTTGCGCCCCTTAGGATCCCCTACAGGTAGCGATTTTTAAAAATGCAAAGCATTTTATAAAAATCGCTACCTGGCAGGCTATACTAAGCCCCCTCCTGATCGCGAAGCGATCCGGGTGTATTTTATGAACTACTTGGAAGGCCTTCCTCCGATCCCGAAGGGATCTGTGGGGGTCTTAGTATAGGCTTCCCGATGGCGATTTATTAAAATATGCAATATTTTAATAAATCGCCATCGGAAGGGGATCCTAAGGGGCGCAAGCGCCCCTTGGCCTTTCACTTTCAACGCTTAAGCTAAAACACTCCTCTAACATAAGAACCGGATACACTCAACGCCACTCCTAACGCCTCTTTGGGCTCCAATCCTGCTACGAGAGCGGCGAGGAAGCCGGCATTGAGGTGGTCGCCGGCTCCGGTTGAGGAAACGGGGTCGTGGCAGTAATCGCCGCTGAGACACCAGGCTCCTTGGGCACTCGCGCAGGCGGCCTGCTTAACGGGATGGATGAGTACGTAGCTAAGGCCCAGTCGGCTACGCAGCGCTTGAGCGCTTGCCATCAGGCTTTCAGGCGTATCTTGCACGGACCCTAGCCCCAGCACGGCGGCAACTTGTTCGGCTTCTCTTAAGTTTAACCCGAGCGCCACAGGACCATGGGTTTCGAAACGGGTGATCGTTTTGAGAGCTTCCTGGAGCTGGGCTTGGGGGCGTTTTTGCGGATCAGCAAGGTCAAAAAAGAAGCGAACCGCGCTTTTTTGCGGGTTGTAGGGGCTGCCCTCAAGCAGGTCCAAAAGGCCCTCAAATATACGCGTCATATGGGGAAGCATCGTCCAGTTGACCAAGGCCAGCGCCGCGTGGGACTCCAGCAACGCCGCCAAATGCGGCACTTGGGTGATAAGGCGCTCAAAGGTAATGGCCTCCATCGGGTTGGTGATGCCCAAAAGCAATTTGCCATCCGGGAACTCAAGCGCATGCGTACGCCCAGGAGCCCCCAGGCTGTAGGTGGCTCCGTAGCGCTGCAGACCCTGAAACTCCGGAAAAACAGGCAGGCCTGGTATCCCAAAGGCCCCTACCGTTGTGACTTTCGCACCCAATTGCCCAAGACCATGGGCCAAAAGCGGCCCATTGCCGCCCATACGCTCATAAATCGGGATCAGCTCAGCATTCATGCTCTTTCCAGCAGCGTCTTCAAGGATTTTCGCCCAAGCCAAGATGCTGTCCATGCACTGATAAGCCTCACCAGGACCCTCCCGTTTGGCCACCACGTGAAAACCTAAATCGATAAAAGCATCCAATCCAACCAGGATGGGCGGCTTGGAAAGCAGTGTTTTACTGGCCATAAAGGCGGCCAAGGAACTTGTGGGCGTTTCAAGCATAAAAAATTTGACAAGCGTTTGGAAAACCGTGTATAAAAGAAGTATAGCCTGTTTTTTTATCACTGGCAATAGGTTTTAAGTGCCAAGGGGAGCTAGCTCCCCTTGGATCCCCTTTCCGATAGCGATTTATTAAAATACTGCGTATTTTAGATAAATCGCTATCGGGTGGGCGATACAAGGCACCCTCCAGATTCCTTCGGAATCGAAGCTAATCACTTTCAATACCAAGTCCCTTAAGCCCTACAGGAGCTTAGCCGATCCCGAAGGGATCCTGATCCCTTTGGGATCGAACCTGATCAATATAACTGTTCATTAAAACCACACTTCAGGAGGCCTGAAGGGCCGGCAGATGGATAGCCCAGGGCGTAAGCCCTGGGTCTCCGGTTGGAAAATAAACCAGAGCCCTGTAAGGGCGGCACTCAAAATGGCACAATCTCTATCGCGAATTATTTTTCACATCGTTTTTTGCACAAAAGAGCGAGAAAAGTTGATTACCGATGTAATCGCTGAAAGATTGTATCCGTACATCAATAGTATTTGCGCTACAATGGGTTGCCATATTTATGGAATTGGTGGAATGGAAGAGCATGTTCATATTCTATTGGAACAGCCACGCACAGCGAGCATTGCCGAAACTTTAAACGCTATTAAGTCAAATTCATCGCGGTGGATGTGCACATCGTTTCCTGAATGCAGGCATTTTTCTTGGCAAAGCGGATACGGTGTTTTTTCTGTTAGTCAAGATTCCATCGAAACTGCGAGGCAGTATGTTGAAAATCAAAAAAGACATCATGAAAAGCAAACATTTGAGGAGGAGTTTGTGTCTTTTCTCAACCGAGCCAAGATTCCATACGACAACCGCTACCTGTGGACGTAGTGCCGCCCCTGTAGGGCTCAAGTTTATTCATTACCGTAAACCCAGGGCTTACGCCCTGGGCTATCCATCTGCCGGCCCTTCAGGCCTCCTTAAGTGTGGATTGTTGTTAATCAAATAGGTTAGATTCACTTTCAGTCGCGTAGCTTTAGCAAATGCGACTTGGCCCTTTATATTTCCCTAACTTAAAATATCATAATGACTAAAATTGTTTGTGAGGACGCTTCTGAAGAAGCCTGCCTGGAAGAAGTAAAGCAAGGCAAAAGCCTGAACGTTGAGGGCATCCTGGTGGCCCAGCCTTCGCGTGCGGGACAGCTAGTCCCCTTGTCGGCCAACGGACACCTTTCAGAGGCGGATCCGTATGTCCCGCGTGAGCTGGTTCGGCGCTTTAAGTTGTTGCCTGGTAGCTACTTGGTGGCTGAAGCGTATTGCAATGAAAACCACAAAAACCCTAAGGTGCACTACGTGCATACCGCTGATGGCGTGCCCTTGGCAGACCGCAAGCAGCATCTGGAGTTTGACAAATGCTTGACGGCTGCGCCCAAGTCACGGCTGCGCCTGGAGCACCCAGGAGGGCCCTTGTCTTGTCGATTGATCGATCTATTTTGCCCCATAGGCAAGGGTCAGCGCGGGCTCATTATTGCTCCGCCCAAAACCGGGAAAACGACGCTGCTGAAGGAAATCGCCGCAGGTATCCATGCGAATCATCCGGAATGCCACCTCATTGCCCTACTTGTAGACGAGCGCCCTGAGGAAGTGACGGATTTTCGTCGCCATGTGCCTGCGGAGCTCTATGCCTCCTCAAACGATGAGCCGCTCGAACACCATGCTCAGGTGGCTGAATTGGCCATAGAACGTGCTAAGCGACTGGTGGAAGTTGGCAAAGATGTCGTTTTGATTTTTGATTCTATCACGCGTTTGGCTCGTGCTTATAACGCCCTACAAAGCTGTAGTGGACGCACCATGACGGGAGGCCTAGACATCCGCGCGATGGAAAAGCCCAGAGGCCTTTTTTCCTGCGCTCGCAACACGCAGGAGGCCGGCAGCCTCACCATTTTGGCCAGCATTCTGGTGGATACCAACAGCCGCATGGATGAGGCCATTCACCAAGAACTCAAGGGAACTGGCAACCTCGACATTGTTTTGGATCGCCGCATCAGTGAGTTACGTATCTGGCCTGCCATCAACTTGGCCGCCTCCGGAACACGCCGTGAAGAATTGCTCATCGATGAAGCCACGCTAGACAAGGTCCACCTGCTGCGCCGCGCCATCCACTCCATGCGCGTCTCCGAGGCCGCAGAAACGGTCATCTCGCGTATCAACTCGACAAGTACCAATGCCGAGTTTTTGAGGCTGCTGGGGGCGAATCGAGGTTTTGATGGGTAGAAGGCTAAGGGGCGCTTGCGCCCCTTAGGATCCCCTTTCCGATAGCGATTTATCTAAAATGCGCCAGCATTTTAATAAATCGCTATCGGAAAGAGTGCTGCTCAGTAGCTGGTGGATCACGGCAGGGCAGGGCAGGTGAGCGCAGGCGGCGCACGCCATGGTGCCTGGTTGCAAACCTGCTGGG
>JANYDI010000006.1 GCA_025363695.1 Opitutia bacterium | reverse complement strand
TCATCCAGCTCCATTTCGCCGCAAAATTGTTCGCAAAGACTTTGCTGCTTGATGGCTATTTTCTCTCTAAGCTTATGAAAAAAACGTATCGAAGAATTACGGTGTACTCCTGTCAATTCTCCGGCTGTCCGCGCCGATATTCCAGCAACAAAAAATTCCATCAACTTCAACTGCTTGCTTTCCGCTAATTTACAATGCTTTACGTACACTTGACTGTCCTAACATGCTTCATGTTAGGTGTCAGCCCCAAATTTAATTGATCACACGCCCTAGATTTAACCCCCCTTGCCCTTCTTAATCCTTGACAAGTGGGGGAATGTGGGTCAAAATGGGTCAAAATGGTAGGACCTTTGGAGCGATTTCTTTATGTGGGCGAGTTTGAGCACAGCCTGGATGCGAAGAATCGTTTGACGGTGCCTTCTAAATGGCGGCTTCCGGGGGATGAGGGGGACTACTACCTGGCCTTGCCGAATCCGGAAGGGTTTGTGAGTGTGTACCCGCCGGCGATGGTGGCGCGTTTGCAAGAACGCATTGCCCAAATCAGCCTAGGGGACACGCAGGCCCAGGCGACTTTGATGTATCTATCGTCGATGGCGCATGCCTTTGGCTGTGACAAGCAGGGGCGTGTGCAGCTCAATGAAGCGCTTTTGGGGCATGCAGGCATCAGCAAACAGGCCCTACTGGTGGGGAATTTTTCTACTTTTAGTATTTGGAGTCCGGAACGTTATGCGCATTTCCAAAAAAATGTTCAGGCCAAGGAAAGTATCGCTCAGGCGCTGATAAAGCTTGGGCTCTAGAACCTTATGTCCGTGCGTGAAAAGCTGTTTTGTGGGACCTGCTGCGTAAACCAGGGCTATAGGCATTGTGCTCAACGGCATTTTAAGGGCGTCCGGCGGCTAAGCAGCGTGGGCGGTGGAGGCAGTACGCCTTTGGGGCTTTTGGGATCCTTGGCGGCAAAGGTCCTGGATCTCGTCTTTTAGGCATCATGGCACACATCCCTGTCTTATTAGAAGCGGTCCTTGAGGCCCTGAAACCGTCGGCAGGCTGTCTTTTTTTAGATGCCACCTTTGGCGGTGGCGGCCATACACGGGCTTTGCTGGAGGCTGCGCAAGGCGTTACCGTCGTGGCCCTGGATGAGGATCCCGAGGCGCAGGAACGCTCCGAAGCCCTCAAGCCTTTTTACGGGGAGCGTTTTCAGTTTTATTCGATGAATTTCGAGGAGCTAGAAACCCTGCAAGAAGGGCCTTTTGATGGGATTCTGTTTGACCTGGGCGTTTCCTCCTTTCAGCTGGATACGCCGCAACGGGGCTTTTCGTTCCGTTTTTCGGGTGCCTTAGACATGCGCATGAACCCGCATGCCGGTATGTCTGTAGCGACCTTCCTAAAGACAGCACGTCGCGAGGCTTTGGAGGAAGCCATCCGAGACTTTGGCGAAGAACCCCAGTGGAAGCGTGTTGTGCGCGGGCTTTTGGAAGCTCGGGAAAAAACGCCCATCCAGGACACGCTCAAGCTGGCCGCCCTTGTGTGTGAAATCCTGCGTTGTCAGCCGCATCCTGGACGTACGCACCCGGCAACGCGGACCTTCCAGGGGCTGCGTATCGCCGTTAACCGCGAGCTGGAGGTCCTCCATCGCGCGCTCCCGCAGGCTTTGGAAAAGCTTAAGCCCGGAGGTATTTTAGCCGTGATTAGCTTTCATTCCTTAGAAGATCGTATCGTTAAGCGTGCCTTTAAGCGCTTTGCCGGCCTCCCTGAACACCGCGGGGATGGCATCCCGATGCAGGAACGCCTGCCAGGCCTAGGCCGGGTGTGGAAAGACGTCGCCCCCACAACGCAGGAATGTGAACGCAATCCACGGAGCCGTTCAGCGCGTCTGCGTATTTTTCAAAAAAACTAAAAGCTATGCGTTACTCCCTCAGCCTTCAATTGATCGCCCTTACCGTCTTAGCCCTCGGGCTCTTAGGCCTGCGGCAAGCAACAGCCCTGACTGCCAGTCGTGTACAGCGTTACGATGCTCAAAGAGCCGCCTTGCAACAACGTCTGGAGGCCTGCCAAGTCCAAGTAGCCCAGCTCCATCAGCCCGAATGGCTTTTGGCCCATAGCCCCACGCCGTTAGTACCCCCATCGGCCGAAAGGACCGTATGGCTGCGGGCGCCCGTCAACACCAGGATGGGGAGTTTTAGGACGCTCTACGAAGTGGCGTTGAAAGGAAAGGGCCAGGTAAAGGGCCAAGGGGAGCTCGCTCCCCTTGGATCCCCTAACGGGTAGCGAATTGTTAAAATGCAGAGCATTTTAAACAATTCGCTACCAGGCAGGGTGATACAAGGCACCCTCCGGATCGCTTCGCGATCGTGGGAGGCCTTAGTATACCTAATTCCCGATGGGCAATTTTACCAAAATGCGCTAGCATTTTGTAAAATTGCCCATCGGAAGGGGGATCCTAAGGGGC
>JANYDI010000005.1 GCA_025363695.1 Opitutia bacterium | reverse complement strand
GGAAGTGCGTAGCGCACTACGGTGCGTGAGTCACTTCCATGACGCAGCATCAACCCCCAATGCGCCCCTCAAACCAGGTCTTGGGTTTCCAAAAGGCTTACAAAGCCCTTGATGACCGTGATATTTTTGTCGAGTTTTTCTTTGTAAAAATCGCCTACAAACTGGACTTTTTGCTCGTTAGTTTTGCACTTATTGAAGGCATTTCGGTGGGTTATGAGGGTGTTGACGAAGGCAAGGACGTCCGGGCTAGCCTTTGAGTGAGCGGTTTTGATGGCATCGAGTGCTTTTAGGTCTCCAGATTCGATGGCCTTTCTGATGGCTTTCATGGCCATCCGATTCTCGGATGTTGTTACGGATATATTATCCCAAGAAGTCGTGAGTTCCTCGGCTAAAAGATCTTTTGCAGAAAGCTGAAAGCCGGCATCGAGGACTTTTGCCGTGCTGACTTTGATGGCCGTGGCCATTTTTTCTGTCTCGGCTGCGACCATCATGCGTTCCAGTGAGGCTTTAAGCTTTTTTTGATCGATCTTAAAATCACCTTCTTTTACGCCGCCATAACCCTGTGCCTTGACTATGCTGGTAAAGCCCTCGAGGAGTTTCTCAGGGGTATCATAGAACATTAAACCCGACTTGCCATGATCAATTTTAACGGCTATAAAATGGCCTTCTTTATTGGGGTCGGGGATGACGCCGATATTTTCCATATGGAAGTCCTTGTCGCCCATAAGCATACAGGCAGCAAGAATGTCTTCGATGCCGCTTACTTTATCGAGCAGACCCTTTTCCATGATGGATCTGAGCGGCTGGAAGTCTTTAAAAAATTTTGAAGTAACGTAAAATGAGTCGTCAGGCCCCCCTACGACGATGTTGATTTTGGGGCTTCCTTGTGGAAGGATGAGGTTCCAGGCATCTCCCAGTGAAGCTTCTCTGCGATTGGCGTTTCGGTTGTCGTCAGGATCTTCATCAAAGCCTACATCGTCTTTAGGCGTTGGCTTGGCGATGTACGTGCAGCCTTTTTTTTGTATAATTGTGGGTTTTGTATTGGTGTCGACTACGGTTTCCGACACCCTGAACTTATCAATGTTTTTCGCAGATTTAACATTATTCCTAAGAGCAATTAGGGCGGCTTCAACGCTTGCAAGATCTTCTTTGATCTGGATGGCGTCAGCAGGCTGCTCGAGGGTCTTTTTGAGCTGAACAATGGCCTGGTTTAAGGCCTGAAATTCAGGATGGTCCCTTTTGAGATTATTTTTTTTAATCAACGCATCTGTTTTTTCAGAAACATAGCAGAATCGATCTATCGTTTCGAGGGCAACTAAGTCCTTGCCTGCAGCAAGGGCGAGTTGCCCCATAATGCCATGGTTCCTGGCCTTTATTTTATCAGCAGAGACGTAGCGCACTGTCGGGTCCGAATCCTGAAGGGCTTTCCCAATGATAGCGCTTGGGGAGGAGCTTGTATTTCCGTCGTTTAGGAACGGTATTCCGCCCGTTAACACTTTGACTGTATGGCCGAAAAGTGCACCCGGATGGGCTTGGGGTTGGTCTACGGTTGGCTTTGACGGTGCGTGATCGACTTTCATACCCAGCTAAAATCGACGCAAAAGCAGGGCGCTTAAGCCGTATTTTCTAAGGGCTTGCCGGTCAAGAGGTCTTGGGTTTCCAAAAATTTTACAAAGCCCTTTATGACCTCGATATTTTTATCAAATTTTTCTTTGTAAAAATCACCCACGAATTGGATTTTTTGCTCATCGGTTTTGGCGTTGTTGAAGGCGTCTCGGTGGGCGATGAGGGTGTCGACAAAGGCAAGGACGTCTGGATCTGCTGCTGAGTGAGCGCTTTTGATGGCATCGAGTGCATTCAGGTCTCCAGATTCGATGGCGTCTCTAATCGCTACGAGAGCGGCACGCGTTTCTGGAGGGTCTACAGGACGATTGAGCCAAAAGGTGTGCAGGGATTCAGCTAGAAGGTCTTTTGGGGAAAGTTGAAAACCGGCATCGAGCAGTTTTTGAGTATTTCTTCCAATGGCCTTGGACATCTCTTCGGTATTGGCTTTCGACATCTTTTCAAGAGCGGCACGGAGCTTTTCTTGGTCTATTGGCACCTCAAAATAGGGCTTGCCATTTTTTATGCCTACATAGCCACGGTCTTTGAGTATCTTGACCAATCCCTCTCGTAGGTTTTCAGGGTTATCAAACAGCAATAAACCCGATTTGCCGTGGTCAATTTTAACGGCGATGAAGCCGCCTTTGCCATCGGGGATGGTACCCACGTTTTCCATGTGAAAGTCTTCATCCCCCATAAGTATGCATGCAGCAATGATGTCTTCAATGCCGTGCACCTGATCGAGTCCCCCATTGCTCGCAAAAAATTTAAGGGGTTGAAAGTCTTTAAAAAATTTCGAAGTGACGTAGAGGTATTTTGAGGATCGAGACCTTAACTGCTGGACAAAATTACCTTTCTCCAAGACGATATTGACCTTAGGACTTCTGTTTGGGAGAATAAGGCCCCACACGTCTCCCAGTAAAAACTCTCTGCGATTGGAGTTTTTGTCATCGTCGATCTTTCTGGCAACTTCTTCTGTTCCCGCAATCACGCTGTTAAGGGTTTTTTTGAGTATGTAAGTCTCTAATTTCTTTGATTTTTTTGATTTTTTAGTGCTCACATAGCCTGCCGTAACGCCCTTTTTAGCACCTTGATCTTTAAAAGACTTGGTAGTCTTTGTAGACTTGAGGCTATCCTTGAGCTTACGTAAGGACTTGTTGAGGTCTTCTAAAGGCTGGGTGAGACGGGACACATCTTCGTTTTCTAATGCTGCCTGGAGGCCCTTGATAGCCGTGTTCATCTCTTCAAGTTCGGCTACATTTTCCTGAAGGCCTCTCTTTTGAATGAGCTTCTCAAGTTTGTTAAAAACAAGAATCACATCCTGAGTAAATGCCTTGAGGTCTTCCTTTGAATTAAGTGTTTCAACAATAGATGCTTGATTAACTTTTCTTTCGGAAATAGCAGTGCTCAGCGAGGAGCCCCTAGGCCCTCTTGCTCGCAGCGGTACGCCGCCTGTTAACACCTTGACCGTGCGGCCCAAAAAGACACCTACACGGGCTTCGAATTTCCCAAGAGCCGCCTTTACGTGTGCGGGATCGACTTTCATGCCAATCCAAAAATCGACACCCCAGCAAATTTCTTAAGCCTTTTTTCTTACGCAAAAACCCCCTGCATCCCGGCCGCAAACACGGCCGTAGCGTCGATAATCTTAACTTCATTGGGTAGGGAACTCGCCGACTCCGTTTGCACGATGGAATTCGTTGTCCACACGGCCTTTAAGGGGTTTTTGTGTAAATTTTTTAGGGCCTGAGGCGGCATATGGGTGATACAGGCTTCTAGGTGTTGAATCCCCTTCTCTTGGAGCAGCTGAGCTGCTGCCAGGAGTGTCGCGCCGCTACTGCATAAATCATCGATGATGAAGGCGCTGTGGCCCTTTAGGGATTCCTCAAGTATCCTGGCAGTGATGTTGCCCTTGGAATCACGCTGTTTGTCCATAAAAATACAGGGGCAGGCGATGCCTTGGGCTGTTAATTGAGCTGCTAGAGCCTTTACGCGTCTGTGCGCACCGATGTCCGGGGCTACGAGCGTGACGTTCCTTAGCCCGCGCTGGACAAGGCAGTGGGTCCAAAGCGCTGTGGCCTCTAGGGCGTAAACGGGTAGTTCTGAAAAATAGCTTGCCAGGGTTTCGCTGTGTGGGTCCAGGCATATCAGCGCATCCGGTCTGGCGATTTGTAGTAAGAAAGCCATGTCGGCCAAGCTGCCATCCTGGGCGTCTTGCCGGCTGTAGGCAAAATACGGCAGCAGCAGGAATACCTGTTTGGCGTTTTGTCGCCTAAGGAAGCGTACCCACAAAAAGGCTTCCAGCAGCAGCTCGTTAGCGTTGTTCCCGTCCGATTGAACGAGGCAGGCCACGCGCTGACCTTTAACGTCAGCATCACAATGGACCTGCAGCTGACCATCCGAAAAGCGTTCGGTATGGCCGTGAAGGTAGGGGACTTGAAGCCTATGGGCGAGGGCCGCTGCAATCGGGCCTCTAGGACTCAGGATGAGCATACTCAGGGTTATTTATTGTCAAAAAAGGCTAAAGGCAAGGGTTTTATTGGGGCGCTTGATTCTTTCTTGACAATATATTGCCAAAAGAATAGACAAGAGGATGGCCCATAACATAAAAGCCCTCTATTTACTGGTCGTTAGCGTGTGCCTGCTGGACCCTGTCATGGCTGGAGCAGATACGTTTTCTGAAGGAGAGCCCAAGGAGCTCATCCTAACGAAACAAGGAAACTTGGAGCCGTTTTTAAAACTGGATTTGTCGAATGTCTCGAGCCTGATGGATGCTGATCTGATAGCGATCACACGGCATTATCCAAACTTGCTGGAGCTTGATATTTCTGGGTGCAACGCCGTGAGCGATGTCGGCGTCACAGCGGTGGCACAGCAGTGTCCTGGCCTGCAGCAGCTGGATATACGGGGTTGCGCGAATGTGACCGATTCCGGGTTGCTAGCCATCGCTAAGGGGTGCCCTGGCTTGATGGATCTCAATGTGGCTTTTTGCACGAATGTGACCGACTATGGGTTGCTGGCGATTGCTGAGAAGTGCCCTGGCTTGAAGAAAATCAATCTCGTTAAATGCCAGTATATAAGCGATACCTTGCCCAATTGGATCCAGAAGAAGTATCCAGAGTGTGAGATAGCTCGCTAAGAAGCTGCCTTAAAAGACAGATTTATTTTATTGACTTTTTCTGAATGCATCCATGGGATATCTACTGTGAAGAATAAAAGAATACTTACTTATTGGCTATCCCTTCTGTGCCTGGCAGCAAATGTTGTGGCCAGTCCTTTCATGACGGAGGCTCTTCGAGAGGCTTCCCCTGCCGCTCTTATAAGGAGCAAAGAAAATCTTGCGTTTCTGAGTCATTTTCCTAGGCACTTGCAGTTGAGTTTTTTAGGAGGGCTGGATGCTCAGGATTTAACCTTATTGGCACCCGTTTTTCCAAGGTTGGAAGTGCTCGACTTGGTCCAATGCTTTGGACTGGACGCTGCAGCACTGATGACGCTGGCTCAGAGCTGCCCTGAACTACGAGAGCTCTATGTGTGGAATTGCGAAGCCGTGACCGACACGGTACTTCAAGCGCTAGCGCAGCATTGTCCTGCGCTCACGCGCCTTAACGTGGGTACTTGCCTCTCCGTGACGGATGCTGGAATAAACGCCATCGCGACAGCTTGTCCCTTGTTGCAAGAGCTTTATTTGTACGGTTGCGAAGGCGTGACCCCGGCAGGGATCGCAGCCGTACGGCTCAGTCGTCCAGCGTGCGAAATCATCCTAGAGGAGTTTTTGCCCTAAGGGGGTTTCCCATAGGGCCGCCGTATTTTTTCATTGCGGCGGCCTTTATTTTCAGGGGTTTTTATTTTTTATTGACTTTCTTAAATATATCAATAGGTTATTTTCCATGAATTCTACAAGGATAATTACTTATTGTGTTTCGTTATTATGCCTAGCAGGCAATGCCGTGGCTGTTCAGGAAGATGAGCAAGCACTTATAAATCAAAGCGAAGCGCTGAGTTTGAGTGCCATGCCGGTAGAGATCATGCACCCTATCCGCAGTTATCTGGATAAACAGGACAAGGATAGCCTGAATTTGGCAGATAGGTCGTTTAATCAGCTAAAGACGTTGGCGAGCGCTATTACGTTAAAGTCATGGAAAGGCTTAGCGTTCCTTCAAAATTATTCCAGCCTAAAAGATCTAAAGATAGATACCCGTGAAGAACCTACGGCTGAGCAGTTAAATTTACTAAAAAACGTCTGCGAAACACTGGATCTGGAGGCGCTTGATGTGTCTGGCTGCAAAAAGATAACAGACAAATCGCTTGGTTATCTAGCTTCTAAAAACCTGAAGCGCATTAATATATCGGGGTGTTATGGATTAACCGATAAAGGGCTCATCGCCATAGCTGAAAATTGTCCTGGATTGCAGACTCTCGATATGTCTGGGTACAATGGTTTTAGGCCTGACTACGATCTTGACTCTGTGACTAATGACGGCCTGATCGCCATAGCTAAAAATTGTCATGAATTGCGGTATCTTGACCTATCTGATTGCGAGAATGTGAAACAGTTAGGACTTGAGGCTATTGCCCAAGATTGCCCTAAGTTGCAGCATCTTGCCCTAGGTGGCTGCACGCCTATCAGTGAGACTAGAATCATTCAACTGACTCAGCAGTGGCCTGATTTGCGGCATCTTTATATCGGTACACATGCTCGTATTAGCGTTGCTGGGGTTGCCCAGATAGCGAGAAATTGCCCTAATTTACAATATCTTGATACAAGAACATCCCGTGAGATGGTCAATGAAGAAATAGGTGCGATAGATCATACGTATCCGGCTTTACGCTATCTCAAGCTGAGTTCATCCTCTCACACAGGCGATTTATATATCAAGGAAATCGTTAAATTATTTCCTGGTTTACAACGTCTTGATGTGAGCTTTTGCAGTCGGCTCAGCGATGATGGGCTTACTGCAGTAGCCCAAAGTTGTCCTGGCTTGCAGTATCTTGACGTGAGCTATTGCTTTGAGCTGACCGATGTTGGGCTTGCCGCGATAGCCCAAAATTGTCCTGGCTTGCAGTATCTTGACGTGAGCCAATGCAACCGGGTGAGCGATGCTGGGATTGCTGCCATAGCTCAAGGTTGTCCTGGTCTCAGGACACTGAGAGCTTGCTATCGCTCATGGTTTTGATGAGCAGCCTGATAAAGCTCAGTAAGTTGAGTAATAAAAGCCTAGAGGCGCTAGCTGAGCATTGCCACCAGTTGCGTTCCCTTGCTTTGGATAATTGCAGCCTGATAAGCCCTGAAATGATAGAGGCCATCCGGCCGCGGCTTCCCTATGGCTGTGAGCTATCTCATGAGATCGCTGAGTGGGATTTTAATACCGGGTATTAAACGGAATTGGGTTCCGTAACTTCCTAGAAGGCCGCCGTATTTATTTTACGGCGGTTTTTGTTTTTTTAGGGATTTTTTGTAGTTTTTTCTTGACTTTTGTAGGGGAATGGGTGATTGATTAATCATGGAAAACAAAAAAATAATTACTTATTGGTTATTATTACTGTGCTTGGTTGGAAATGCCGGGGCGGTACGGGTAAACGACTCGGAGTATTCGGTTGAAGGTTCTCTTCCTGACGAGACAACGTTAGGGGTGAATTTTACGGGAGAGCGTGGAGTCTTAGTGTTAGGAAGTGGTTGTTGGCCAGGTATAAAAGGGTTGAAGCTATCTAGATGCAGTCAGATTCGCTCCACTGGTGAAAGCGTGGTGGAGCGTTTTCCTAATTTGGAGATGATTGATCTGATTGATTGCACTAATCTGACGTCTGGCTGGGTGTCGAGATTGTTGGCTGAGTGCGGGAGATTGAAGTTTATTGAGGTAAGCAGTTGGGTGGAGATTGATCCAGTACACTCTATATTGATAGAGGCCGTGTGCAGAGAACGAGGAGGGCGCGCCCATTTGCCGTCCCCTGTTCAATCTTTCACCCGCTTCCCATAACCCAGCTCAATAACCCCCCGCAGCCATAGTACGCCGCCTCCATGGGCGTGTCGAGGCGCACACTTAGCCGTGCCTCGACGCGCTCTTTGCCGTGAGCGGAGGCTGTGAGCTTGGCTTCCAGGTGGGCAAAGTCGATGTTTAAGGCAATGCTTTCTTCGCCGTTCAAGGGGAGAGGGTCGCCTGTCCACTGCAGCGGTAGGATGCCCATGTGGACCAGATTGCTGCGATGGATGCGCTCAAAGCTTTGGGCGACAACGACTTGGACTCCCAGCAGGGCAGGGCCCTTGGCAGCCCAGTCTCGGGAACTGCCCATGCCGTAGTTGTGTCCCGCAAAGACGATGAGCGGCGTGCCTTCGCGTTGATAGCGCTGAGCGGCTTCATAAATGGACAGCAGCTCGCCGGAGGGCTGGTGGCAGGTCCATGGGCCTTCTTTGCCTTTGGCCATCGCGTTTTTTAGGCGCCTGTTAGCAAAGGTGCCGCGGGCCATCACTTCGGGGTTACCGCGTCGGGAGCCGTAGCTGTTAAAAAGAGCCTCTTGGACGTCGCAGCCTTTAAGGTATTGGCCTGCAGGGCTTTGCGGGTCAATATTGCCTGCTGGGCTGATGTGGTCGGTGGTCACGTTGTCGCCCAAAAGAGCCAGGATGCGCAGGCTTTGCGTGGGTTCCCAAACGGGCTTGCGGACTTGGAAAAATGGCGATACTTTTATGTAGGTGCTGCTAGGGTCCCAGGCGTAATGGAGCCCCGTAGGGCAGTCCAAGGCCTCCCATTGCGGCAAAAGGTCGTTTTGTGAAAAACACGTGGGTGTGACGCTGCTTAGCTGGGCCTGGATGGCGTCTTCGCTGGGCCATAAGTCCTTCAAAAAAACCGGCTGCCCCAGGGCATCGTACCCCAGGGGTTCCGTCTCAAAGTCAATAGTGATGCGGCCTGCCAGGGCGTAGGCCACTACCAAAGACGTAGACATGAGGAAGTTCGCCTTGATGGCAGGATGCACACGGGCCTCAAAGTTACGATTCCCGCTCAGAACACTGGCCACAACAAAGCGTTCAGCCGCCTTTTGCGCCGCTTCAGTCAAAGGGCCGCTGTTGCCAATGCAGGTCGTGCAGCCGTAGCCCACGATGTGAAAGCCCAGCGCTTCCAGCGGCTCCAGCAGCCCGGCAGCCTTGAGGTACGCCGTAACGGCCTGCGAGCCCGGAGCCATGCTCGTTTTGACAAAGCCGGGCACGCGCAAGCCACGCCGAACAGCCGCCTGGGCCAGTAGCCCTGCGGCCAGCAGAGCACTAGGGTTGCTGGTATTGGTGCAGCTTGTAATGGCTGCTAGCACTACGGATCCATGCGCCAATGGGCCGTTTTCCGAGGCAATAGGACCCTCCTGCCCATAGCCGCCTTGGGCAAAAGGACGTCTTAGGTGGGCCTCAAAGTTTGCCTTAACGGCCCAAAGCGGGCAATGCTGATCGGGGCGCTTGGGGCCAGCCACGCAAGGAAGCACGGAGCCTAAGTCTAGCGTTAGTGTCTCCGAATAACGCACACGAGTAGGCGTCCCAAACAGGCCCTGGGCCTGATAATAAGCCCGCACGCGCTCAACCAAGTCCGCCGAGCGCCCCGTGAGCTGCAGGTAGTCCAACGTCTTTTCATCCACCGCAAAAAGCCCCGTGGTGGCGCCGTATTCCGGGGCCATATTGGCCAAAGTAGCACGGTAGGCCACGGAAAGCGTTTCACTGCCCGGGCCAAAAAATTCAACAAAACTCCCCACAACGCCGTGTTCACGCAGTTTATGGGTGAGGAACAGCACCAAGTCCGTCGCCGTAACCCCTGGATTTAAGGACCCTATCAGTGCGACGCCCACAACTTTGGGCATTTCTAGATAAATCGGCTGCCCCAGCATTGCCCCTTGAGCCTCGATGCCGCCTACGCCCCAGCCCAAAAGCCCCAGTCCATTGATCATCGGCGTGTGGGAATCGGTCCCCACAACGGTATCCGGATAGAGGATATTTTTGCCTTCAATGCGCTCCTGGAGCACCAAAGAGGCCAAGGATTCCAAGTGCACCTGATGGACTATTCCCCGTCCTGGAGGCACGATTTTAAGCCGCTTAAAGGCTTGCTGACTCCATTTGAAAAACGAATAACGCTCACGATTGCGAATAAATTCCCAATCCAGGTTTTGCTTGAGAGCCTCTTTTGTCCCAAAAACATCCACTTGTACGGAATGATCAATGACCAAGTCCACGGGCACCTGAGGCTCAATAGCGTGCGCATCGCCCCCGCTATCCCGCACAGCATCACGCATCGAGGCTAAATCCACCAAAAGCGGCAAGCCCGTAAAGTCCTGCAACACAACACGGCCAGGAAAAAACGCAACATTCGGGCGCTCCTGCCAGCGCGCCAAGGCCCCAAGCCCGTCAAGGCCTTTACGCAGCGCATTTTCCAAAAAAAACCGCACACACAAGGGCAAAGTCTCCATGTCCACTCCCAAGGCCGCTCCCAAGGCCGGCAAGCTATAAAAGTAGGCATCCTGCGAAAGCTGCCGCAAAAAGGGGGATTGCGTGTGCATAAGGCAAGGATACGCGATATGGGTGTTTGGGGCAAGAAGATTTAAAGGGCCAAGGGGAGGGAAGTTATAGGGCCAAGGGGCGCAAGCGCCCCTTAGGATCCCCTTCCGATGGGCAATTTTTAAAATACTACGTATTTATAAAAATTGCCCATCGGGAAGCCTATACTAAGGCCTTCCTCGATCGCGAAGCGATCCGGAGGGTGCCTTGTATCCTCCTGCCTGGTAGCGATTTATCTAAAATACGTAGTATTTTAATAAATCGCTACCAGTTAGGGGATCCAAGGGGAGCTGGCTCCCCTTGGCCTTTGCCTTTTACGATACCAAAACACATACATCGGGATAGCGCTGACGGTGAAGAGAGCGGCCTGCAGCAGCGTGGTGGGGCTTGTTTTGTAGAGCACGCAGGCGCAAAAGAGCATAGAAAACAGACAGTTCAAGAGGGTCCAGCCGTAGGCCTTTTCGCGTATGAGCAGCTTTAAAAAGGCGAGGGCGCAGGTCAGATAAACGAATAAAAAAGCCACGACCGAAACATCTACAATGAGCGTTACTTGGGTTGCCAGGCTATCATTGCCGGTAAGCAGTACGAGGGGCACCAGACCTAGGCTGCTGATGATGATGCTGACGTAGGGGGCTCCGTAACGGTTCTTTTTGGAAAAAAAGCGTGGCAACAGCCCGTCCTGGGCCAGCCCGAGCGCGATTTGTCCGCTGGTTAAAATCCAGGCATTTAAGGTACCAATGCACACGATAGATGCCACCAATGAGACAGCCAAGTGCCAGTTGCCTCCAAGGACTTTTTGAGCCGCATCGGCGTAGGGTGAAGCTGACTGGGCGAGGACGTCTCCAGGAATGGCCCCCATAATGCCTATACTGTTAAATAAATAAAACAGCGCGACGCAGAACGTTCCTAATGTGATGGCTCGAGGGATCGTCTTTCGAGGGTTTTCTATGGATCCTGCAGGCGTTGTGGCGGCTTCTATACCGATAAAGCACCAAAAGGCCAAAAGCGTAACATGGCCCAAAACTCCCGTAACCTCTTGACTGGCAACGTTTTTGGAAAGCACGAAGTGGTCGGGCTTAAACAAGGCCAAAGCCATGGCCGGAATGACAATCAGCGGCAGGCATTTTAGAAGCGAAAACAAAAACTCCGCTCGGCCAGCGGCTTGTAGGCCTCGTAGATTTAACAAAGTAATGGCGCCCAGCAACCCGAGCTCCAAAAGCACATAGGTTCCAGCGCTGTGTCGACCAATCAAGGGGGTGAGGTAGCTGATGCTTGCTGCAATGACCGTGGTCGTACTGATCCAGGAGATAACCCAGTACGCCCAGCCCACAAAAAACGCTGTCGTGGGCCCAAAGGCAGCGGCTACGTAGGCATGCGGTCCACCGGTTTTGGGGAAACGCCGGCACAGCCCCGAAAACACCAGCGCCAGGGAGACCGCTCCGAGACCCGCAAGGCCCCAACCGAGGATTCCGTACCAGCCATAGGGCGCCAAATAGGCCGGTGACATCAGTACCCCAGACCCGATTTGGCTGCCCAGCACCAAGGCAAAGACTGGCCAAAACCCTATTTTACGCTCCGATCGCATTAATTATGACAATAATGCCGGAAAGGCTAACGGATGGGGAGGGCTTGTCAAGGGTTATTTTGGGGGAGCTTAGCTAGTTCTTGCTCGACCATTATCTTGACTCGGGTCTTCAAAAAATTATCAACGTCATCTGTTGTTTTTAAGTCTTCTCTAGCACGTATTGCTTCAGTCATGGCAGAGTTTAGGTAAGTATCACGAGTATTATTCCATATACGCGTTTTTGTAGGATTGTCTAGGTTAGTATGCTCTTTGATGGATTCTTCAAGATTTTTATAAAAGCTATCGGTGATAATCTTATTAGAAGCCCCCAACCTTAATAAAATCCTTCAAAGCCTTTAATGCTGCCGCAGCTCGAGGTGCCAGCTTTTCCTTCGACCAAGTAACTTTTCTGCCTAAAAACGAAGCTCCCCCGAAGAGCGCATCTAGGGTCGTTTTACCAATGTTATGGACTGAGGTGCCGGGTACTTTTGAGGTCATGATTTGATTCCCTTTTCGTATGCTTGCGTAAGTGTATCAAAATTCTGGCTTAGAGTAGCAAGCTGTGAGGTAAGGAATGCGTCGGAGCCGGCTTGCTTTTTTAAGGCTGCAATTTCTCCTTCTATTCCAGGTAGCTTTTCGCCTACCGCATTCAGAATGACAGCCTTCTCGATGTCGGGTTTTCCAGAAAGCGTTTGGATTTTCTCCATTTTTTTGGAAATCTCTGTGTTAAGGTCTTCAATCTCTTTTTGGCTCTCTGCTACCGGTTTTTCTACCGTTATGTTCGGTGTCAAGGGGGGTTGGGTTGATTGAGGGAAGACGCTTTTAGTAGTGGAATCGCTAGGCTGCTTTTCCACTTTCCATCTAGAAAAGAACGCAACTACCTTGCCTTTGACTGTGCTGAGGACTTTACCAACTGAGGTGGAGTTTGCGCTTATGGGTGGGGTCATGGTTGGGGGGGGTTGTGTTTCGCTGATCGAATTACTTTTTACTTTTCTTTGCGCCGAGAAGGTGGCCGACTCTCAATCGTTTTACGCTTAATACGAGAGCCATCCAACGGCGATCGCTGGATGGATGCTCTCCTTTCAAAACGAAGGGAAGTCGGTCTTTTTTTCTCAAGTGAAGAATCTTTTACCTCAGCTTCTCGCAGTGCCCTGGCTTCAGCTGTGAGCTTTCCAGTTCTGGTGCTGTTTCTACTAACAGGCCTCTTCGTTACGGGCGTAGAAATGGCGGGTGGGGCACTTTTTTCCTTCCTAGGCCTTGATGGGGAAGGTTTATTTGATACGGTTAGCGGGGTTTCGAGCAGCTGATCAGCATCAACCGTGTGCGGAGCAGCTGGCTTCGCTGTCGCCACGGGTGGCTGAGGGGCCGGATAGTTGGGCGGTGGCTGGTAAGGCCTTGGTGGTGGCGGGTAGTTGGGCGGCTGATTAAGCTCAGGATCTGTCTCTGCTTTTCTTTCTGAAAAACGAGGAGGGGGAGCAGGTTCTGGTGTTGTTGGTACCGTTATTTTTGGTGCTACCAAATTTGCTGGTAGGTTCAAAGACGGCGGAGTCGTAAGACCTTGAATATTGTGTGTAAAATCGTATTCATCTAAAGCATCAGGCCGCTTTTTAAAGTCGGCAATGGCTGCCATTTCCCTAGGCTTACTTCCATCTTTGCCTTCCGTAATTTTGCGCTTAGAGGACGGGCCATTCTCAGCTTTTGCAGGTGGCGTAGTAGTTAGCGTAAAAATCTTTGGAACTATCCCCTTAATGCCCATGATATCTGGAGTTTATTTTCTAGCTGGTGGTTTAGGCGAGAAAGGTACAGATTCTCCAGGTTTTAGATTTGTCGTAATCGGCTCACTTTCCAATTTATAAGAACCTCTAGGGTTTTTTACCGATTCAACTGATTTATTAGATCCAGAAGGAATGAAATCCGCTATAGCTGCAGGCTTACTGCTTTTCAGGCCTACTTTCTTTGCTACTTTTGAAAAAAATTTCATGGCGCTAGCCTTTACCTTTCCAGCTCTACTGCTTGGTTGACCTCCTGTTGGTCCATTGATTCCTGATGTCATAATTTTAGGGGCTGACACCTAATAATGTTTTTTGAGAAGAGATTTTAGATCCTTGAGAAGGAGTTTTGGTGAGCCTAAATTAAAGCGCCATTCGCACTCTTTCAAGAACAAATGAAAATGAGATCGGCAAATTCCGTTGTAAGTACGCAAGTGGCGTTTGGCTTGGTTCCAGAAGTTTTCAATCCCATTGATATGGTTTTGTTTGTCTGCAAAAAGCTTTGAATGATTGATACGATAATGTTTAAATTCAGAAACATCCAATACATTATAAGAGCGATAGCAGTCTGTGTAAACCACGCTGTCGGGCTGAATTTTACTACGAATGATGGACATCAAGGTAGTTGTCTTAGTATCGTTAACCACTTGAGTGTAGACCTTCCCTCCTCGCTTCAAGATGCCAAAAACAGGAACTTTTCCAGCTGCTCCTCGGCCTCGTTTGCCCTTGCGTACCCCTCCAAAATAGCTTTCATCCAGCTCCATTTCGCCGCAAAATTGTTCGCAAAGACTTTGCTGCTTGATGGCTATTTTCTCTCTAAGCTTATGAAAAAAACGTATCGAAGAATTACGGTGTACTCCTGTCAATTCTCCGGCTGTCCGCGCCGATATT
>JANYDI010000169.1 GCA_025363695.1 Opitutia bacterium | reverse complement strand
TCTTTCTGACCAATCCAAAGGATGGTAACACTCCTACTCTTTCACTCTTGCCCACCATTTTGGGTTTTTCAAGATTGGATTTTCTATTTTTCAAGATACAATCCAAGGGGAGCTAGCTCCCCTTGGCCCTTTCAACCCTTCCTTCCTCAACGCCCAACACCATGAAACACATTATCATTATAGGCGCTACGGGATCCGTCGGCAAGAGCACCCTGCGCGTGGTGGCGCGGCATCCGGATCGCTTGAGGGTGGTAGGGTTGGCGGCGGGGAGCGATGGAGCTGGCCTCATCGCTGCGGCTAGGGCGTACGGGGTGCGGATGCTGTGCTTGCAGGATGTTCAGGCGGCGCGGCGCTGGAGTTTGCCGGCTCGGGATGCGGGTTGTGAGCTTTTGAGTGGGCCTGCTGGCCTTCGAGAATTGGCGTGCTTGCCGCAAGCTGAGGGGGTCGTGGCAGCTAGTCCGGGGACGGTGGCGCTTCCGGCGCTTTTTGAGGCGCTTAAGGCGGGTAAATTTCTAGCCTTGGCTAATAAGGAAAGTTTGGTGCTGGGCGGGCACCTATTGATGCCTGAGGCAAATAAACAGGGGAAATCCTTGATTTATCCTATCGATAGCGAGCATGCAGCTTTGGCGCAGTGCCTCAAAGGGGAAGCGCTGGGGCAGGTGCAGCAGGCTATTTTGACGGCTTCTGGAGGTCCGTTTTTGAAGCACTCGCTGACGGCTTTGGCACAGGTAACGCCGGCTGAGGCGCTTAAGCATCCCACGTGGCGTATGGGAGCCAAGGTCAGTTTGGACTGTGCAACGATGGCCAATAAGGGGCTGGAGCTCATGGAAGCGCATTGGCTTTTTGGCTTGAAGCCGGAACACATCGATGCGTGGGTGCACCCGCAAAGCCTCGTGCATGCCTTGGTGGAACTTAGCGACGGCAGCCTAATTGCGCATATGGGTCCGCGTTGCATGACCTTGGCCATTCAATATGGTCTTTTACATGGGGAACGTCGGCAGGCTCCCTGTGAACGCCTCCAGCTTAAGGACCTCAAGCGCTTGGATTTTTCGGACATTTCACCCAAGCGTTATCCGTGCTATTTCCTTGCTAGGCAAGCACTTACGGTGGGCGGCACAGCGCCAGCCATCTTTAACGCGGCCAACACGGTAGCAGGGGCAGCTTTTTTGGAAGGCAAAATTTCTTTTTTGCAAATCGCTTCTATTATTGACAAAGCCCTAAAAACGATTGACAATGGGCCTTTTGAACCCTTGGAGACCATGATTGAGTTAGATGCGAAAGTGCAGGAGCTTTGCCGCCGTTGGGTGGCAAGGGCGGAATATGGAGCTTAAAGCTACCTTATTTTCCAATGTCTGGGCGTTGTTTTCGGTCATCCTGTTTTTTGGGCTTTCCGTTTTTGTGCATGAACTGGGGCACTTCTGGGCCGCTAGGCGTCGAGGATTGATCGTAAAACGTTTTTCCATTGGCTTTGGGCCCAAACTGTTTTCGTTGACTCGCAATGGAACCGAATACCGCATTGGCCTGCTGCCTTTGGGGGGCTATGTTTTACTGCCGCAGCTGGGGGATGTCCGTTTACTTCCCGAATCGCACACGATGAAGCCTGTGAGCTATGGGACCAAGATGTTCGTTTTGTCCATGGGTGCTTTTTTTAATGTTTTGTTTGCCTTTTTCCTGGCCACGGTGCTGTGGGGCGTGGGGCAACCTACGACTCAGCCAGCGCAAACAACGACCTTGGGCTACGTGGCTCCAGAAATTTTGCTCAATGAGCACACGCCTCCTGTGGCGGGTCCGGCTTTTCTTGCTGGCCTAAGGCCTGGAGACACCGTGACCCGCATCGATGATCAGCAGGTGAGCGACTTTTCGCAGATTCAACAATCTATCATGACCGGTTCTGGACGCAGCAAAGACGGGCGTCCTGTAGCCAAGTTAAGTGTTTTGCGCGAGGGAAGGGCGTTCGATGTATTAGTATATCCGCAGCTTGTTGAAATGAATCCCAGCTCCAAAGACAGCGTCCGCATGACCGGGATGGCGCCTGCCTGTCGGCTCATCGTCGGTACTGTGGCCCCAAACTCACCCGCGCATCGAGCTGGCATTCTCCCAGCGGACGAGGTAGTCAGCCTGGAAGGGGCGCCGGTTTACCACATAGCGAGCCTTCACGCATTTTTGGAAAAAGGTCAGCCCATGCATTTAACTTTAAAGCGAGCGCAGACCCTGATAGAGCAGTCAATCACTCCACAGTACACGGCCGCAACAAGGCCGTCTTTGGTGATCAGCTTTAAGGATAGCCAGGACAAGGACGGCAGCTTGAGTTTTGTGGCGGAATCCCAGGGCAGCCTCACGCTCGTTACCCAAAAGGGCCCGGCCGCTTTGCCCGTGGAATTGGGGGAGACCTTGTTGGGCTACGGCCGCGATGTGCCCACAGCTGTGGCTATTTTGCAAAAGCAGCTTGCGTTGGGCACGTCTTTGGTGTTTTCCAGTCCTGCGGGCACGTCGCGCCTTGTTGATTTTGGCGTTAAATCGAAAGTAAGCTGTGTGCTTCCCCAAAAACGGCCCATGCTCGGCATCACCTTTACTACGCCTCAGGTCATTGTGCATGTGAACCCCATAGACCAATTTGCTCGTCAGTTTAAAAGTATTTTTCAGATCCTGAGCAGTCTTTTGAGCCCCAAGTCCGATGTGCACGTCAATCACCTCAGCGGCCTTCCGGGCATGTTTCGCGTTTTGCACCACTTTTCAATGATAGACCTGCGCTTGGTTTTGTTATTTGTTCTTTTTCTCAATCTTAATTTGGCCATTTTGAATTTGCTGCCCATTCCCGTTTTGGACGGCGGGCATATTGTGTTTGAAACTTTGGCCAAATTAAGGGGTAAGCCCTTTCCCGCTCATTGGGTTTTGGGGATACAAACCAGCTTCATGTTTCTGCTTTTTGGCTTCATGCTGACGGTGAGTGTTTTTGATCTAAAGCGTTGGCACGGCGATCATATTACGGAAAAGCAAATGGCCTTTAGGCAGCGCTTATTCGAAGAACCTGTGTTTACTCCCGAATAAAATATTGCCTTTGTTTCAGACTCTAGTACAGTAATTAAAAAACTCAATGGTTCCTTCCAGAACATACATCAAAAAACGAAATACAACGAGCGATCACGTACGCAGTAACGAACGTATTCGTGCTCCTCAGGTGCGCGTCATCGATGCCGATGGCAATCAACTGGGCGTCATGAGCTCTCGTCAAGCGATCGATATGGCCAAGGCCCAAGGTCTCGATTTGGTGGAAATTTCTGCCAAAGCCACGCCGCCCGTTTGCCAAATCATTGATGTAGGCAAGTTTAAGTATGAACGCAGCAAGAAACGTAAGGAGCAAAAACCGCAAGCCATCAAGCTCAAAGAAGTCAAATTCAGGCTCAATATTGACGAGCACGACTACTCCTTTAAGCGCGATCACGCTCAGGACTTTTTACTCAAAGGCAATCGCGTAAAGGCATCGCTGCAACTACGCGGCCGGGAGTTCGAATTCAAGGACCGCGCCTTCGAGGTCATGCGCCGCCTTGTCGAAGATCTTAAAGAAGCAGGCACTGTCGAGGCCCAACCCCGCCTCAGCGGTAATACGCTGTCGGTGTGCCTGGCGCCGAGTAAGTAAAGGGGCTAAGGGGCGCTGTGGTCCCCTTAGGATCCCCGAAGGGTGGTTTTAGCGGGACCTTTTGAGTTTATACGGCGTCACCTTCGCGCTCGAGTGCTATAGCACACGTCGCGCTAGGTTCCTTGTCTAAACGTCAAAATTCCTCCGCTAAAACCACCCTTCCACGGCAGTTCGAAAAGTATTCCCGGATCGCTTTGCGATCTGTGGGGGGCTTAGTATACCTTCCCGATAGGCGATTTTTATAAAATGCGCAGCATTTTTAAAAATCGCCTATCGGAGGGGATCCTAAGGGGCGCAAGCGCCCCTTAGCCTTAGAAGTGTCCGTATTCACCGGGTATTAGCGACAGCGCGAAGGCCTTGAGGAGGCGGACGGTGTTTTCGAGGTCTTCGAGGTCTATCGTCTCGGCCGGCGTATGCATGTAACGTAGGGGGATCGAGACGAGGCCCGTGGCGACTCCTGACCGACTCACCTGCAATACGCGGGCATCGGTCCCGGTTGGACGGCCATCAGCCTCGATTTGGTAAGGAATCTCTGCTTGGCGGCAGCAATCCAAGAGCCTCTGATAGACGAAAGGATTAATATTGGGTCCACGCGTCAACACAGGGCCAGCGCCCAATTTAACGTCACCAAACTTGCAGCGATCGCACTCAGGATGATCGGTCGCGTGGGTAACATCGACTGCTACAGCGATATGCGGCTGCACGCCATAGACGCTCACGGCTGCTCCGCGCGTGCCGACTTCCTCCTGTGTCGTGGCCACAGCCACTACTTGTGCCTTTAACAGACCCTGAGCTTCCGTGCTGAGGCGACGTAGTACCTCGCAAACGACATAGGCCCCTGCCCGATTATCAATGGCTCGACCCACGACACGGCTTCCAAAAAGAGGCGCTAGCCCATCGGCATAGACAATAGGATCTCCAATACTTACGCGCTCCAGGGCTTCAGTTTGAGATTTAACGCCAATATCAATCCACAGCTTGTGCAATTCAGGAGCCTTTTTACGCTCTTCAGCATCCATTAAATGCACGGCACGTTTACCCGTAACGCCTTGCACAATAGCGCCTTTGCTGCTTAAAATCTGCACTCTTCGACCTGGGATAATCCCCAAATCATGCCCGCCCAAGGTATCAAAGTATAAAAAACCCTCTTTATTGATGTATCGTATAATTAAGCCCAACTCATCCATGTGCCCAGCGAGCATGAGCACGGGATCTCCCTTCAGATTTAACCGAGCAATCCGATTACCAAGCGCATCCCCTTGCAAGGTATCCGCCACAGGCTCCATATGGGCATCGATCACGCGCTGCGCCTCGTATTCGTAGCCTGAAGGGGATCGCGCACCCATCAGGGCTTCAAAAAATGCAGGTATTTCCATGAGCATTCAACAGGATAGATAAAGCATGAAAAAGTCAAGGAATAAGTTGAAAAAGAAAGTTTAAAGGGCCAAGGGTCGCTTGCGCCCCTTGGATCCCCTCCGATAGCGATTTTTAAAAATGCTGCGCATTTTTAAAAATCGCTATCGGGTAGGCGATACAAGGCACCCCACAGATTCCTTCGGAATCAGACAGGGGGTACACTTTGGCTCCACTTAGGAAGGCGATTTTTATAAATACGTAGTATTTTAAAAATCGCCCATCGGAAAGGGGATCCTAAGGGGCACTTGTGCCCCTTAGCTTTTTTTTCTTGACATTTGCTTCGGATAGTGGATTTTCGACATCATGCTTAGAAAATACTTCTCTGTACTCCTTTTTACGATGCTGCCGCTGCTTATGGCACGCGGGGTCGAAACCCGATACATCACGCCTCCGTGCCTAGATGCAGCGCATTTGGGCAAGCGCATTGTGTGCCACAGACCCATGCGTCATGAGGGACCCAATATGAAGATAGAGGTGCGCTACGGTTCGGTGATTGCGCACAATTACGGCCATGGTGGCAGCGGTTGGACGCTGGGCCCTGGGTGCGCAAGCTACGTAGTTGACCTTTTTAAGGCCTATCCGGGCGTCAATTTGACGGCTCCCGTTACCGTTTTAGGCGCTGGGGCGCTGGGCTTGTTTAGTGCCTGTGAACTGCATAAGCAGGGGTTCAGAGACATTACGATTGTCTCTGATAAATTCGATGATTTAACCTCCCATAACGCCGGAGGTTTGCTGGCTCCTGTATCCATGGATAACAACCCTGAAATGCAAGAAACCATAGATGTCATTGGCGTAGAAGCGTATAAGTTTTACCATGCCATTGCCACAGGCGTGCATCCGGATTTCAAAAGCGGGGCCGTGATCGTGCCTACTTACTTTGAAAACAGGGAGGATTCCGGACTAGAACCGTATATCAAGCAAGGCGTTATGCAGCCATCCAAGGATGTTGTGCTTGACTTTGGAAACGGGACGACCCGCGCAATGGTCGCCTATGACGATGGTATATTTATTGATACAGCTGTGATGATGGAAGCCCTCACGGCGCACCTCAAGGCCAAGGGTGTTCGATTTGTACAACAAAAAATAGGTTCTTTTTGGGATTTAAACAGTAATTTTATTATTAATTGCTCAGGCCTATCCTCAAAAGACCTTAATAATGATGGAAAAATACAATCCGTTCAAGGGCATCTCATCATGCTCAAGGACCAAAATCCTACTGATTTACAGCATATGATTTTGGTATATTTCAATGAGGCCATCAGCGAATCACGCCAAATAGTAAAACGCTCCTTCTACATGTTCCCCAAGCACTTAAGCAACACAGGACCCAACGATGTAGGCGTTATCGGCGGCACCTTCATCGAGGGCGCCACCTCGGAAACCCCGAATACATCGGAGTTCGGTCTGATGATAGAAGGGGCAAAAAAGTTTTATGGAATAAAATAAATAGAAAGGGCCAAGGGGCGCTTGCGCTCCTTGGATCCCCTCCGATAGCGATTTTTAAAAATGCGCAGCATTTTATAAAAATCGCTATCGGGTAGGCGATACAAGGCACCCCACTGATCCCTTCGGGATCGGACAAAGGATACACTTTGTCTCCATTTAGGAAGGCGATTTTTGTAAATGCGTAGCATTTATGAAAATCGCCTTCCTACGAGGGGTCAAGGGGAGGCAAGCCTCCCCTTGAAAATAAAAGCTTGCATTTTGGGGTTTTTGGGGTTAAGTGTTTGGGGTCTTTTTTTTGGGGGATTAGCTCAGTTGGTTAGAGCGCTTGCATGACACGCAAGAGGTCACTGGTTCGAATCCAGTATTTCCCACCATTTTTGAAGTAACGATGAGAGCGCAGTTAGACGGGGTTTTACTGATAGACAAGCCCCAGGGGCTTACCTCTCATGATGTCGTACAGCGTGTGCGGCGGATTTTGGGTATCAAGGCGGTAGGGCACGCGGGTACCTTGGATCCGCTGGCTACGGGGCTTTTGGTTTTGCTCATTGGTAAAGCTACTAAGCTGTCGCAGTATTTAATGGGGCTTAATAAGGTGTACGTGGGGACTTTGCGGCTGGGGCAAACAACGGACAGCTATGACAGTGACGGCAGTTTTGTGGAGCAAAAATCTTGCGAGGGCGTTACGCAGGCGTCATTTTCGGCTGCTTTGGAAAGCTTTGTGGGGGATCAATATCAGATAGCGCCTATGTTTTCGGCTCGAAAAGTCAATGGGGTTGCTTTGTACAAGTTAGCCCGCCAGGGCAAGGAAGTTGAGCGTGAGCCGCGTTTTATCCGCATTTCACGGCTGACGCTTAAGTACTTTCAGTTGCCAGATGCTCAAGTGGAAGTGCGTTGCTCCAAAGGGACTTATATCCGTTCTTTGGCTCATGACCTTGGGCAAAAATTGGGTTGTGGCGCGCATTTAATCCAATTGCGGCGCACAGGCGTGGGTCATTTAAGTATTAAGGACGCCATTACCTTGGAAACCTTGGCAGGCCTGAGTTCTGAGGCGCTGGCAGCTCGCCTGATTGCCACTCACGTAGCTGTTCCGGAAACAAGCGTAATTTAAGGAGCTATCATGACCCCCCTTTGCCTAGCAATTGGTATTTTCGATGGCGTACACCTTGGGCATCAAGCAGTCATAGATCTTGTGCTTGCTGAAGCAAAAACGATAAATGGAAAAAGCGCCGTGCTGACCTTTTCACCGCATCCGCGTGAGTTTTTTAGACCCTCTGAGGCGGTTTCGCACATTATGTCGCCGCAAGTTAAGGAGTATACCCTAAAATCACTCGGGGTTGATTCGATCATCGAGCAGCCTTTTGATGCGGATTTTGCAGCGCTGAGTCCGCAAGCTTTTGCAGTATTTCTGAAAAAAACCTTTCCGACCTTGCACTACGTGGCTGTTGGCGCATCGTTTCGTTTTGGGGTCGGACGTTCGGGGGATCTAGAGACGCTCAAAAAGCTAGGGCAATCGCTAAAGGTTGAGGTCGTCGGCGTCCCTCTGCGCTGCGAGGGGCAAAACCCTATCAGTAGTACGCTGATTCGAAAAGCTTTGATAGAAGGAGATATGTCTCAGGCCGCACGCCTCATGGGGCATCCTTATCTTAGCCAAGCTCGGCGTATCGCTGGAGAAAAACGGGGCAAAAAACTGGGCTTTCCGACTATAAATTTGCCCGTTACCCAAAAAAACGAGCTACAGCCGCGTTTTGGCGTCTACACAGGCTGGATGCAGCTGGAACAGCGGCCAGAACGCCTGTCCTGCGTGATGAACTACGGTGTACGCCCGACCTTGAACGCTCCCACAGCGCAGCCGCTTTTAGAAGTTCATTGTCTGGAAAGCATCGATGTACCCGTCGATACGCTTGTCACGGTGGCCTGGAGTCGATTTTTACGCCCAGAGCAAAAATTCTCCTCCCTAGAGGCGCTCAAGGCCCAAATAGCGCAGGATGTTTTAGGGGCTAAGGGGAGCAAGCTCCCCTTAGGATCCCATTTCCGATAGCGATTTATTAAAATGCTAACGCATTTTAGATAAATCGCTATCGGGAAGCATATACTAAGCCCCCCCCCACAGACAACAGGCTGATCGCGAAGCGATCTGGAGGGTGCCTTAGTATGTCCTACCAGGGAGCGATTTTATTAAAATGCATCGCATTTTATAAAATCGCACCCTGTAGGGGATCCTAAGGGGAACGAGTTCCCCTTAGCCCTTTTACTTTCAATACTACTTTAGGTACTTATCCGCATAAAAGCGCATGGCTTTTCCGATAAAAGGAATCATATCCTTGTGGTAGACATCGAAAAATTTCTTAAAATCAGGATGCTCGACATAGAGTTGAGAAAGCCCTACGTAAACATCCTTAGAAACTTCGTAAAAACGATTAATCATCTGGCAATGACGCTTCATAATTTCCTGAACTTCATTAGACTCAGGAGTCAAGCCTTTATCGATACATTTAGCAAGTGCCTTATGGATGGCATCGCCTTCGTTTTTAACAGGATCCCATTCATCTTTGCCCCATTTAGCGGTTCGCTTTTTGCTCTCAAAAATAAGGGCCTCGGAAGCGCTCCCTTGGCCGTGCACAAGGTATTTTTCGTACTCTTCTTGCCTTTCCGAATCAAACCCATGGTAGAGTTCTTCATTTTTTATAATGTATTTTCCTTGCAAATGCAGGAGTGTTTTATCAATCGTTTTTATTAATACCAACTTTTTATTTAATGAATTTTCCAACACTTGCTTATGCGCCTGAAGGGTTTTTATCTTATCAAAATCATCCTGAGTTATGACTTGAATAATCTCCTTTAACGATAAACCTATTTCTCTGAAAAACAAGATTTGCTGCAACAGCAAAAGCTGCTCTTCTTGGTAATAGCGGTAGCCATTCGTTCCGCAATAGGCAGGCTTAAGAAGGCCGACTTCATCATACCAATGCAGTGTTCGGATGCTCACGCCAGAAAGCTGTGCCAACTTTTTTATCGTATATTCCATATCGGCAGCAACCCTAGCGTATCACGCGACGTGAGTGTCAATGTATTTTTTTAAAAAAAACGAAAAGCACTTACTGTTTTACCCAAAAAAATCCTCAAGTGCTTGATTGATAGTGGGATGGGTAAAAACAAAGCCGTTGTCAAGCGCTTTTTTGGGGAAGGCGGACGTGTTGGAAAAAATCATTTCATCGGTAAATCCTTGACCATAAATCCAGTCAAAAACAAATCGAGGAACCCAAATAGGCAGCCTTCTTGGAAAATAATTTCGGAGGGCATCCGTAAAGCCTTTATAGCTAAGCTGCTGGGGCGCAACAGCATTTATCGGTCCATTGAAGCGGGAGTCTACAAGCGTACGCGCGATGAGCGCCAGCAAATCATTGAGACTGATCCAGGGGAAGGCCTGCTGCCCTGTGCCGATTTTTGGATAAATGCCTATTTTGAGCAGTAAAAGTAAGGACCGCAACATGCCACCATTAGGGCTAAGAATGGGAGCCAAACGCAGATTGGCTACACGCACACCGGACATGAGTAGGGGGGCCGCCGCCGTTTCCCAGTCCTTAGCCAAGGTACTTAGGAAACCAGGAATGCCGTTGGGGGGGTCCCCTTCCGTCAAAGGGGCTGCGCAACCCCGAGGATGCGTACCATAAATGCCGATACCGGAGGCCTGAATAAAAACCTTTGGAACAAAAGGGCCCTGCCGAGATAAAGCTCGGACGAGCACCTGCGTGGTCCCAATGCGGCTCTCCCGAACACGTTCCAGAGCCCTAGGACCCCAGTTTTGCATTACAGGCTCCCCGCACAAATGAACCACAGCCGTAAAAGGACCGTAACGTTCCAAAAAAGCGTGGACCTCACTGAGCGTATTTTGGTAACGCAGCTTCAGGCCAAGCACCCGATGGCCCTGACGCTCCAAAAACGGCTTAAGCGCTGTACCCACAAGGCCATGAACCCCCGTCACTAAAACATAATGTGTATCCGTAGGCATAGGTAAGTAATGAGAAAGTAAGGGCCAAGGGGCGCTTGCGCCCCTTGGATCCCCTTTCCGATAGCGATTTTGTGAAATACTACGTATTTCATCAAAATCGCTATCGGGTAGGGTGATACAAGGCCCCCACAGATTCCTTAGGAATCGAACTTCTTTGTTTTTTTGATTCCGGAGGAATCTGTAGGGGGCTTAGTATACTATTCCCGATAGGCGATTTTTATAAAATGCGCTAGCATTGGGATGCTAAAGCATTTTTAAAAATCGCCTATCGGAAGGGGATCCTAAGGGGCATGAATGCCCCTTAGCCCTTCTTACTTTCCTAAAAAAGCCTTAGCTTTATCGAGAAAACTTTGGGGAACGGGCGTGTCGAGGTTGCCGCAGGCTTGGGCAAAGGTCTCGAGTTTTTTGCGTTGATCGGCATTAAGGGACTTGGGTACTTCGACATGGACTTGGACGATTTGGTCGCCCTTGGTTCGGGATTTGAGGCTAGGCATGCCTTTGCCTTTGAGACGAAAACGGGTTCCAGACTGCGTTCCAGCGGGGATTTTTAAGGAAACTTTGCCTTCAAGCGTTGGAATGTCAATACTGCCGCCCAGGGAGGCGAGAGCGAAGCTGATAGGGACCTCGCAGTAAAGATCGTCCTGATGACGCTCAAAAAGGCCATTATCCTTGACATGGATGACCACATAGAGATCCCCGGCATCGCCGCCGCCAGGAGCAGCTTCACCGTGGCCCGTTGAGCGTAATTGCACGCCGCTGTCCACCCCCGGTGGAATTTTTACCTTGACCGTACTGGGTTGTATCGTACGGCCTTGACCGTTGCAGCTTTTGCAGGGATCGACCACGCGTGTGCCCATGCCTTGGCAGGTCGGGCAGGTCTGGGTCATCGAAAAAAATCCGCGAGCGGTGGATACTTTGCCCATGCCACCGCAGGTAGAGCAGGATACGCGCTTGGAGCCAGCAGCGGCGCCGGAGCCCGAGCAGCTCTGACAGGCGACAGGTCTGCGGTAACGGATTTCTTTTTCCGTGCCATGGGCGGCTTCCTCTAGGGTGATTTCTAAATCATATCTTAAATCAGCGCCCTGGGGCCGACCTCGCTGCTGTCCGCCAAAAAATTGCTCAAAGGTTCCGCCGCCAGCGCTGCTAAAAACTTCGCGGAAAATATCAAAAGGATCATGAAAGCCACCACCAGCGCCGCCACGAGGTGAGGCGCCTTGCTCAAAAGCAGCATGACCGTAGCGATCATAGGCGGCACGCTTGTCCGTGTCCGACAGGGCTTCGTAGGCTTCCGATATCTTCTTAAATTTATCCTCAGCGGCTTTATCGCCGGGGTTTTTGTCCGGATGGTAGGTAACAGCCAATTTGCGGTAGGCTTTTTTGATCTCCTCCGCTTTAGCCTCCCGCTCTACTCCCAAAAGCTTATAGTAATCTTCCTTAGCCATAGATAAATCAAAGGGAGCTTGCTCCCTTTGGATCCCTTATGGGTGCTGCGGTTTTGTCTTCTGAAAAGTGCAGAAGAGCAAAACCGCTACTCCCAAAGGTTCAACGAGTATGTTTATTTTCGATGAACACGCGTAAACTAGGGCTTCGTGCACAGGCATGG